>JAYTIA010000625.1:0-8404 GCA_043732145.1 Saprospiraceae bacterium | reverse complement strand
GTTTTTCTAAATATCTTTCCAAAGTTTCAATCAAGAAATTTATTTCGGCGTGTTCGAGTACGGGTTCTTCTTGCGTATTATCACTGTCAGTATCGGTGGTACCAACCATCAGCGTATTTTCAAATGGAATGGCAAACACGACGCGTCCGTCGTGTGTTTTCGGAATCAGCATCGCACTGTCGCTGTTTAAGACATGGTGCGGTAATACAAGATGCGAGCCTTTCGACGGGCGAATCCGTTTTTCTAAATCGGCGTTGGCAGTCCTTCGAATAGTATCTGCGAAAGCCCCGGTGCAATTAATAAATAATTTAGATTTTACGGAAAAAGAGAACTTCGTTAAATTATCTTGAATTTGAGCAGAAGTGAGTTTACCTTCCGTATTTTTTTCAAAACCGGTAACGCTTGCGTGATTAATAACCACAGCACCCGCAGCATCTGCACTTTGAATTATAGCTAGACAATAACGCGCATCGTCTAATTGTCCATCGTAATACAGTACAGAGGAGTGTGTTTTTTTATTCAGGGTAGGTATACGGTCAAATGTATCTTTGCGCGACAACCATTTTGAACCGGGTAAAGAATCATTTTTTGCAAACCAACTGTAAATCGTGAGTCCGATTGTGAAATAAAAACCTTCGAACCAACTGAACACCGGCGTTACTAATGGTAAAGGACGTGCTAAATGCGGCGCATTAGAAAGAACTGTATGTCGCTCTTCAAGTCCGTGTCGTACTTGTTTGAGTTGCGCGAAATCGAAATTTTTAAAAGCCTGTTCCAGATAACGCACACCGCCGTGAATGAGTTTGGTAGATTTAGAAGATGTTTCGCTTGCAAAATCATCGGCTTCAATAAGTGCCACTTTATATCCTCGCAGTGCAGCATCGAGTGCAACGCCGGCACCACTCGCACCGCCTCCGATGATGCAGATGTCGAAATGTTCGGATTGTAATTGTTTTAGGTTTTTATTTCTTTGCATATTTTCAATTACGAATTGCGAATCATTACTATACAAAGGTTATCACATAGTTCACAAAGAAAATTACAAAAATGCAGTGGAAATTTTTTTGAACATTAAGGATTCGTAATTCGTTATTGAATACCGTTTAATTTTTAGTCGAAGATCCTTTATCGTAATAACCGTAACCGTAACCGTAACCGTAACCGTAATTGTAACCGTAACCACGTACAGCTTCCGCACCGTTCAATACGATGCCCATATTCGGCAATCGTTGTTCACTGTAAGTTTCTTCAATAAATTCTATTAATTGAAAATTAGTTTTTTTGAATCGCGTGACAACAATGGTGGAGTCCGCAACATCTTTCAGCAAAAAGGAGTCGGTAACTAATGCAAATGGTGCGCTGTCAATGATTAAATAATCGAATTGCGCTTTTAATTCCGAAATCATTTCACGCAATTTAGTTGACATCATCATTTCTGCGGGATTAGGTGGGAGCGGACCGCAATCTATATAATATAAATTTTCGGCAGTCGTCGGTTGAATCAAATCTTTTAATTCCATATCACCTACTAAATAATTCGTGATACCTGTTTCATCTTTTGTACCCTTATTATTTATATAACTGCTTAATTTAGGTTTGCGGAAATCGAATCCCAATACAATTGTTTTTTTGCCGGATAAAGCAAAAGTTGCACCGGTATTAATGGCAATAAAAGTTTTACCATCACCGCTTAAAGTAGAGGTGACGAGAATCACTTTGTTTACTTTATTGGCATTTAAAAATTGGATGTTCGTGCGCAAATGTCGAAACATTTCCGAAACAGCAGAACGGCTGTTTTTACTGACCACAATTGTTTTATCATTTTTGCTGAACGCAATTGTACCCAAAAACGGCGTGTTGGTGCGCTCTTGTATATCTTTACTGTTTCGGATTTTATTGTCGAAGAAATGGATTGCTGTTAAAAGTCCTGCGGGAATTAATAAACCCAATAAACCCAACAAAAACAACACTTGACTTTTTTTAGGGAAAATTTTGCCTTCGAGCAATGGTTTTTCTAAAAATTGCGCACTGTTTGTTTGTGCAGCTATGGACAAATCGGTTTCTTCTTTTTTTTGCGATAAAAACAAAAATAAAGCTTCTTTTATTTTTTGTTGACGTTGAATTTGAATGTATTGACGTTCACTGTTCGGCAATGATTTAACTTGCTTTTCAAGCGGTGATTGCTCTTGTTTTGTTTTTTGGCGACGTGTTTCTACGTCTTCTTGAGCGGTCTGAATACTTGTTAATAAATTTTGTCGTAAAGCATTGAGATCTTTATCTAAACTTGCTACATAAGGACTTTCTGTTGTCGAATATTTTAATCTTTTCTCTCTCTCAAGCAAAAGCCCATTATACTGTTTAATTAAGTCGGAAACACCACTACCCGCGGGACTCATTTCTTGGCTATAAGGCACCAAAGAATATCTATTGTTGTCATTGAGTAAATGGCTTTTAAAATTTTTCAGAATATTAGCTCTGATGTCTAATTCCACTAATTGATTATCGGAAATATTTAATCGCGTAACAAAATTATTAGCTTGCATCGGAAATTCGAGTGCTAAATTTTTATTTGATTTCAATCCTTCAACACCCGATTCTACGCCTTTTAATTCATCATCAATCAGTGCTAATCGGTCTTTTATAAAATTCAACGTTTGTCTACCTGCTTGGTTTTTATCTTCCAGAATTTTTTGATTGTAGGCTTGAACTAATCGGTTTATAATATCAATACCTCTTGCAGGACTACCGTCTTTGATAGAAATAGCCAAAGCATTAGATTTTTCTATTTTTTTAATAGTTAAATTAGTACTTATTACTTCACGCGCAACAATCTCAGGATTTCTAACTTTGATTTTATATTCCGCATTTTCCGTAATAGAATCTTGTCTCTGTAAGATAAAATTTTGCCCTGCGTACTTAAAAGGTACGCTGTATTTACAACGTAAACTATCTTTACCTAATGCAGATAAAATTGCAAAATCATCGCTATAAGTTGGTTTGATACTCATATTCACCGTCCGCATAATCGAATCCGGCGAAAAAAGCATCGTCAGATTTAGACCACGCCTTTCGTACTCTACCGAAGTTTTAACACGCCCTGTAACATAATATGTACAATACAATTTCAGAGAATCTACGACACGACGCATTAGATTGGCAGATTTTAAAATCTGAATTTCATCGTCAATACTTGTTTCAGATCCCGGCATATCTGTTACTTTTTCTAATTGCTTTATCATTGACTCTTGAGAAAGCCCGTTTTTCTTCTCATCTTTAATAAGAATCGCCGACTTTATACTAAAATTTTCATCGGCGTAGCGCAGATATAAAATACCCGAAGCGATAGCTAAAGCCAAAGCAATTATAAACCAATACCAATTGGCGAGGAAACGTACAAATAAACTACGCAAGTCTATACTTGATTCGGTGCTTTCTTTTTCTGCTTTTACCGACATTTTTTTTTATTTAGGTCTATTAAAATCTAAAATCCAAAATCTAAAATTTATTTTTTGAATATAAGATAGAGATAAGCGAGCGTTCCGACACTTGCCGATACGGCTGAAATAATGGCAGATATAATTGGAATTCTTCTATCAACTTTATCTTTAAGTGCGTATTCTTTATGAATTGTTGGTTCAACATAAACGACATCGTGTTGTTCGAGGTAATAATAAGGCGAACTCAACAAATTAGCATTTTGTAAACTTAGTCGTGCCGTAGAACGTTTTCCGTCTTTTTCTCTCATAACTAATACATTATTACGGTTGGCATACTCTGTTAAATCGCCGGCTTCTCCTATAGCTTCTAAAATTGTTAAACGTTTGGAAGAAAATTTGATAGTACCCGGTTTTCTGACTTCGCCCATCACTGTTACGCGCAAATTTAAAAAGCGCATATTAATAACTGTTTGTTTCAGATACACTTGCAATTTATCACTGAGTAAATTTTTTGCTGCGGTAACTGTTAAGCCGGCAATTTTTATTCGTCCTACTATCGGAAAATCAATATTGCCGTCGGCATCAACGATATAGCCGACAAAATTTTCAACATTTTGCGGATTTTGAAGCACGTAAGGATTGGCATCGCCGCTACCCGAATTAAATATTTTCATAGCTTCCGGGTCGGGCGTTGCTACAGAAATAACTAACTGATCTTCCGGTTGAATATAGATTTCGGTTTTATTTGCAATGATTTCAAAAGAATCAGTTTGTATTTTTTGAAAAGTTACGAGATCTTCGTGCGGAATAAGCCATTTGTCACAAGAAGAGAGTGTCAATAAAAGACACAAAGAAAATAAGAGTATTAAAGAACGCATTTCGTATAAATTTGTGGATATTTTTAAATTAGTTTTGTTTAGTTTTATTTAGCAGAGACTATCGGGTTATTGAGTTGAATTTGCATCAGCACTTTTTGCATTTCGGGTGAACTAAGAGATTTTGCTAGTGCGTTAGCATGACGTTCATGGTGCATATCGGTTCCTATTAAATCTATCATGCCTGCTTTTAAAAGTTTTTGTGCGTCGCGTTGTACCAGAGGTCCGTAATATCCGGCTATTGAAAGCGCATTAACTTGAAACAAACAACCTGCTTCTTTCAATGCTTCATATTTTTTTAAATCGCCTTCATAAAAACTGTATCGTTCCGGATGTGCTAAGATAGGTTTATAACCTTTTGTTTGTATTTTGAATAAATATTGAAACAATTTCGGTGGCGCGGCAAAAAACGACATTTCCACTAAAACGTGTTTCTCATCGAGTGTTAAAATATCATGATTATTGAGCAATGACTCGAAGTGATCATCTAAATAATATTCCGATGCCGCTTTTATGGGTATATCAATATTGTTTTCTTTCAGTGCAGCACGAACGGTTTCCAAACCGGCTAAAATACCGGCACTTGTATTCGGATAATAATCGCTGTAAGTATGTGGTGTTGTAATTATTTCCGTAAACCCTAACGCTTGCAATCTTTTTATCAAAACTAAAGAATCTTCTATCGTTTGCGCACCGTCATCAATACCCGGTATCAAGTGTGAGTGCATATCAACACCAATAGCCGAGTAATCTAACGCAGAAGATTTATTTTTTTTTGTAAAAAATTGAAACAAGGTATTAGTTATTTTTATGCTAGGGTATTAAAAAAACGTATTAGGAACATATTAGCAGCACAGACACGCAAAATTAATAAAGTTACATGAATATAAACCGGAAAAGTTTAAAATTCTTACCGAAATAAAATTTTTTAATTGGTAAAACAACAAAAAACATTAATTTAGTTTCAAACGCTCTAAATAGCGCACCAAATATTTTCCCAAAATATCAAATTCTAAGTTGACATTATCGCCTTTTTTTAAAAAATGAAAACGGGTATGCGCGTAGGTGTAAGGTATGATAGCGACGGAGAAGGTATCGTCCGTCGGATTGTTCACAGTGAGGCTAACGCCGTCAACACAAACAGAACCCTTGTCAACTAGTATATATTTTTTATCGGCGACAAAACGAAAAGTAAAAACCCAGGAACCGTCCATCGTTTCTATCTCAATACATTTGGCAATGGTATCTACATGACCTTGAACGATATGTCCGTCTAAACGCCCGTTAGCCAACATGGCGCGTTCTAAGTTGACACTATCGCCCGTTTTCCAGTCTTTTAAATTGGTACGTTGCAGTGTTTCTTCAATGGCAGTAACGGTGTGTGTAGTTTTTGTTTTTTTTGTAACGGTTAAACAAACGCCTGAATGTGATAAACTTTGGTCAATTTTTAATGCGTCTGATATCGAAGAAGCTATCATGAAATGTACATTCGTGCCTTCACGTTCTATTTTTATTATTTTTCCTAAAGATTCGATTATGCCGGTGAACATAGGTTGTTAGTTGTTATTGTTTAATTGTTAGTTGTGAATTTTGAAGTTCGATTAAATCTGAAATTCTGATTCAGAATACAATAACTAACAACTAACAAATACTTTTTTTATTTTTTCTCTATCTCTTTCCATACCCCATTGAGAATGGAAAAGAATTTTTTTAAATCAAAATTTTGAGGGTCGTCGTGCGCGTTGTGAATATTAGAATCAACGCAAGCGTGGAAGGCGGGAATTAAATAAGAACCTTTACGTACACCGGCAGCTGTATAAATAAGTGCAAGGCGGCGATATTGATCATCCGTAAATCCAGGATCCGGCGCGTCCACGTCATTGTGCCTGCCGTAACCTTTCATGGTGGCGCGTGGTTGAATCATTTCAATGTGCAAATACAAACCTTTTGATGCAGCGTCGCCCATCACATAGCGTTCTAATTTTGTAGCCGTCATACCTTCACTGAACGGTGTCATTGTTTTTGATTCGCCGATGCGATTAACAAATATATGCGTCACATTTGTCAACCAGCGATTTAAATGATTCCATTCCCACGAGTCATCATTAATATTATTCGGGAAGCCTGATTTTCCGTAGCGCGGAAAACTTGTATCGTGAAAAACCATATATTTCGCATAAGTCACATTACCGTTAATATCCGTTACCGTACTTACCGGCATATCAATACTGCCGCCTATTTCCCATTCGTTAATGTGGTATTTTTCTAAGTAAGAGCGTAGTTGATCGCGTGTTATTTCACAAGTTTTTCCGACGCGCATTGCAAAACCTGAATCAATAACAGCTAAATCATTGCTTACTTTACCCATTAATTGGATATTGCGCAATAATAATCTGGCTTGATCAACAGCTGGTAAATCAGGGTTAAAAGACATTTTTTCTTTTTTCCCGCCGTCAATTAATAGTGTATCTGATTTTATTAAAATATTATTTGCATCCGGACGACAATTTAAAAACCCCGGGGAAAAGGAAAAGCCGATGAATGCAAACATCGCTACTATAACCATTACAATACTTTTCATTGTTTCTTTATTTTTAGAAATGCGATACAAATAAACTCCCGATTATATTTATTCTTTTGCCGTGATAATGTCTATCTTTTTTATTAAATATTCTCTATATTCGACGTAAAAGATAATCATTCTGATAATAAAATAATTAATCCTAATCGGGAGTTTATTTATCTCGCGTTCCTAAGCTGAATATATATTCATTAGGAAAACTGTCCTTTGCGCAATTATCACGTAAAAATTAAGCCAAATTTGCAAAAAGAATTGCAAAAATAATACTTGGAAGCTAATTTTATATCAATTTTTTAAATGATTATCATTTTCGCCGGAAAAATTTAATCTTTGCTTGTAAATCTACAACTTTATGGGCGATTAAAAGTTAGGATTCACAACGCAAACAATTTCAATTTTCAACAGTAAAAAAAATGTCGAAAAAAATTACTCTGTTATGCTTTGTTTTTTGTTTTAAATTAACGCTAAAAGCGCAAGAACGTTGCGGGACGCCTACTTATTTTTCCGGTTTTGCGAACGCGACGGCGATGGCAGTTGAGGAAGCACGTATCCAATCCCAAATTCTGTTGAATAGAAATGCTTTGCAAACGCGCACTGTGATTAGAATACCGGTGGTAGTGCATATTATTTATCTTCGAGATGAAGAAAATATTTCTGACGAAAATGTATATTCTCAAATTGCAGCCCTTAATCGCGATTATCGCCACAAAAATGCCGATTCTACGAAAACGCCCGATGATTGGAAAAATATAGCTGCCGATATTGGTTTCGAATTTTGTTTGGCAACTAAAGATCCGGCAGGAAATCCGACAACCGGTATTACGCGCACAAAAACTAATCGCCTTTTTATCGGTGGTGGTTTTGACGGTTTCAAGCACTATAGTACAGGCGGCATTGACGGGTGGAATCCGCAAAAGTATTTGAATATTTGGGTCGGAAATATCGGAACGGATTTGTTCGGTTACGCCTATTATCCGACGCAATTGCTGTCAACGCCGGCAAATGACGGTGTAGTCGTCAATTACAAATCTTTCGGTATTGCGTCGGAGAATTTTTCAACTACTAACTTCGGACGAACCGTTGTTCATGAAATCGGGCATTGGTTCAATTTAATTCATACTTTCGGTAACGGTGACGGTGCATATTGTTCTACCGATTTTGTTGATGATACGCCGCCTGAACACGTTGCCGCCTATAAATGTTCGACATTTCCAAAATTTGACGATTGTACTTTTATTGGAAATGGTACCATGTTCATGAATTATATGGATTATGGTAACGATTCGTGTATCAATTTATTCACTAAAGGACAAAAAGAAAGGATGTTAGCCGCATTAAGTCTTTATCGGTCGGCAATTTTAACTTCAAACGGTTGCGGTTTGGTTTCCGGTACATCCGACCTTAATGCCATTTCATTTTCCGTTTCGCCTAATCCCATTCAAAACGGTACATTTCAATGCAATTTTGATTCATTAATTAATGAAGGAACTGTTTTTGTATTTGATATCACC
>JAYTIA010000624.1:0-22072 GCA_043732145.1 Saprospiraceae bacterium | reverse complement strand
ATGCCGGGTTTTGAAGGCGGCAGAACTTTCGGAAATTTTCAAGGCATTTTACCAAAAACGGATGCGACCGGTAAACAAATTGTGTATCAAGAATGGGACGTGAATAAACACATTCCGGGAGTAAATCGCGGCGTGGAAAGATTGTGTACCGGTTCCGATAATCGTGCGTGGTACACACATGATCATTATGTTACTTTCGCGCAAGTTTTTGATAAAAAAGTACATACAACACAAGATGACGCAACAAATGCAGCAAATAATGCCGGCAATTCAACGACGCCGGAAAATTCTGCATCTAAAATTGCTAAAGTCATTGCATCAATCAATGAAAAAGATGCACCGCCTGAAGGTTATCAAGGTGGCGGTCTTTTTGAAAATCGAGAAAAACTTTTGCCTGACACGGATCCGAGTGGCAACGCTATTACCTATAAAGTTTGGGATATTAATCCGAATACAAACAGAGGCATCGAAAGAATCGTAACCGGTTCCGACGAACGTGTGTGGTTTACGCGCGATAAATTCAAAACCTTTTCGGAAGTAGATGAAAACGGTGCGATCGTTTCTTCCGGCGAAAATACATCTGCTGCGGTGCCGGAAAAAGGCGGCAAAATTGTAATTCCGCCAAAAGTTTATGCGGTATTGAAATATGTTTTAGCAAATCACGCACCGATGAAGGATTATGTCGGCGGTAGAGAGTTCACAAATTATCAAAAAGTTTTGCCTTATGCAGATGCCACCGGAAAAAAAATATTTTATCAAGAATGGGATGTGAACAAACACGTTCAAGGTATTAATCGCGGCCCGGAACGTTTATGTACCGGTGCCGACGGCAGAAATTGGTACACCAATGACCATTATATAACTTTTGTGCAAGTAAAATAACTTTCGATTTTGGATTTTCGATTTTAGATTTTGGGTTTATGAATACAAAATCGAAAAATTAAATCCAAAATCCAAAATCCAAAATCCAAAATCGAAACCTATGTCTAATTTTAAAATTTTAAAAACAGCTTATAAAAGCGTTCCGCATAAAAATACAGTGGAAACTGTTATTGATGGTAATGCTACACAGCACATCGCCGATTTTTATACAACCATTGCGAAAGATTTACACTTTCCGGATTATTTCGGCAAAAATCTTGATGCTTTGAACGATTGTTTGAGCGATTTATCTTGGTTGGAACACAATCAAGTACATATCGTTTTGAAGCACTACGATAAATTTTTAAGTGCCGAGCCTAAAGATGTGCGTTGGAATGTACTGCATATACTCAACGAAGCAGCAAAAAATTGGAAAAGTTCTACCGGTGCGAACAAAATGAAATTCGATATTTCAGTTGAACACAGCGACTTGTTCAAACAAGATTTGATTGATGCAGGAGTTTAGTGAATTAGCTTTGAGCCGTGAGCTGTGAGTTATGAGCTATGAATACAGTTCAAGTCTCATAGCTCATACCTCAAGGCAAATTATCTCATAGTCACAGCTCATCTCTCAACTCCCGGCACTACCGGCAAACTTTCATTCCCGTCATCACCAACACTTTGAACGGCGAAAAAATAGTTGTCTTTACTGTATGGCAATCTGATGTCGTTTTGTGTAGTGAAAATTTTCTTTTGCCAAAACGCGCTCGTTGTTTCGCGCATCAAAACATAATAACCTTTTACTTTTCCGGATTTCGGTTGTTTCCAACTCAAGTAAGTGGAGTTCGTAAGATTTTTTACATCCACTTTCACTTCTTGCGGCATCGCCGGTGCTTTTGCGAGATTGGCGAGATTAGCTAAATTAATCGCTGTATTTTTTCTCAAATATTCAAAATCCATGAACTCCGCTAAATCGCCGAATTGTCTACCGTTTTCTTTGCGCACATCTTGATGTTGGTGATCGTAATTTTCATTCATTTCAGTGATACGCACCGCAGCAAAACCGCGCTGCACATAAGGCGTGTGATCACCGCCGCGCAAAAATCGGTCGTTTCTGTAAACCATAATTATTTCTAAATTTTCCACATACCGCTCTCCTATTTCTTTCACGTAACGCGCCAATTGTCGCGTCTTACCGTCATTTTCCAAACCCAAATTTCTGATATTTAACGCCGCTTTACCGGTATCTAAAACCGAAAAACTTTCGCTAAACACGCGTAGTCGCGTGTTATCAATAATATTTGTTTCGTTACTATTGTTGCTGCCCATGATGTCGTTGTTCAATATCGCTTCAATATTGACGTTTTGCTTTTTCATTTTATCAGCCATGAAATTCGCACCGAGCAAACCTTGTTCTTCACCACTCACGGCAATAAAAATTATAGTTGCCGGAAAATCATTTTTACTCATTATCCGCGCACATTCCAAAACAGCAGCAACACCACTGCCATCATCATTCGCGCCGGGCGCGATGCTTTCGCCGTTCAACACATCGGAGGCGCGACTGTCTAAATGACCGCTGATGAGAAAAATTCTGTTGTCGGTTGCGTCCGTTCCTTTCAATGTGGCGACGACATTTCCCAAAACCGTTGGTTTCGTTACACGTTTTCCGTCTGCCGGCAAAGTCGTTGTATCAATCATTGCCGTCAATCTGCCGTTGCTTTGTGTTGCGATACGATTGAATTGATTTAAAACCCAAATTCTTGATGCGCCAATACCACTGTTCAAACTTTTTTGATCGCTTAGTGTATTGCGCGTACCGTAACTCACCATCTGATTGATGTAAGACTTTAAAGAATCGCTCGACACTTCGCGCACCATTTTTTCAATCGCCGGATCGCGGTTGATGGTAGTTTGAGCGAAAAGAAAATTTGAGAATGAAAAGATTATGAGCGTGGTGATAAATTTCGATTGCATAAGGTGCGATGTTTAATTTTTAGAACTTGTGTGCAAGATAGTATGTAGAGACGACGATTCATCGGGTCTCATTTTTATTTGACAAAATACGATTGCCATTCGTGCGTGGAAACGCGATAAATCGCTGTCTCTACATTTTTTATTGGTTTATGAGTCAGACAACAATTAACGATTATAAAATTCTGCTCAAAAATTTCGCCAGTTTCACTGTGTTTGTTTGCACAGTGTAATAGGGTAAAAGAAACAAAACTAATTGCTTAGGACGCATCGAAAACCAACACGTTTGACAAAATTAACTAGCATGTAGTTACCTGCGTTGTAAACACTACAGTGATTTTCGCTAAAGTTCCAAGCCCCACCACGTACTACATGAATTATGCCTTTTATAGGTCTCCACGAATTTTCTGTTTTTCTATTTTTATAAAAATCTTTGTTGTACCAATCTTCACACCATTCTAAAATATTTCCTGACATATCAAACAAACCTAATTGATTTTCCATTTTCATGCCTACCGGTTTTGTTTCTCCATGACTATTATCATCATACCATCCAAATTCATTCAAATTCTCACCGCCTGCATATTTAAAATTATCTTTTAAATGTATGCCGCCACGTGCTGCACATTCCCATTCTGCTTCAATTGGTAAACGATATTTTTTTCCTGTGTCTTTTTCTAATTTTTCAAAAAAAATTTGTGCGTTCTCCCAACTTACATTTTCAACCGGTCGTTTATCTCCTTTAAAGCGTGGAGCGTATTTACCCATCACTTTTTCGTACAGTGCTTGCGTTACCGGAAATTTACCGATATAAAAAGCATCCACAGTTACATCGTGTTTTGGGTTGTCTTTATAAGTAACATCACCCATCGTAAATTTCCCACCCTCCACAAAAATCATTTCGGAGAGGTCTGCGAGTTCGGGTGTGTCGTTGAAAATGGAAAAAGAATCCAATTGAGTTGAAAGTTGAAAGTTGAAAGTTAAACTATGTAGGCTATGAAATCTATGTGTCTATGTGGTTTAAAAATTTTACAAAAATAGTACGAATTATTTTATTTTTACTATAACTCCGGTATAATGGAAATAAATTAGATAACGTGCATGATAATTCTCGGTTGAATAGCCACCGGCTTCAGCCGGTGGAGCAATTAAACACCCAATCGGCTTTAGCCAAACTTCAATTTTATTCATACAAAATCGTCAAAACACAAATTTGGCTAAAGCCGAGAAACTGTATTCGTGTTCCGCCGGCTGAAGCCGGCGGCTATTCAAAACCCGAATTATAATGCAGGTTGTTTTCATTATGCCGGCGTTAGTCTAAAAAATTGGAAGGCTATCTGTGGTGTTAGCCACAAAATATTGGTAGTGGCGGATTTCAATCCACCGTATAGAAAAAAATATCTGAGTCCCGCCAGGTACGATATGTTTTATAATCAACCGTGAAAAATATATCGTCCCTGACTGGACTCGAAATTCGCCGGCATTTTTCAGGTGCATTGAAATCCACCGCTACCAATATTTAAAGCCTGACGACTTTGCTTTTGACTCAAATTCAATTTGTTTAGGTTTTTTAATTTAATGCAAATTATTTTACCTTTGTTGAAAAAAATCGAAAAAATAAATGATAGAAACTTTACGACAACACTTAATTAACCGTCTCGGAAAAGATACAGATAATTTAGAAATAGTCATAAATTGTTTTAAGCCTGTCATCACAAAACGCAACGTATTTATTGTAAAAGAAGGAGAAATTTGTCAAAATGTTTATTTTATCGTCAAAGGTTGCTTACAAGTTTTCGTTTACGATAAAGACACCAATGAAATCACAAGAGATATAGTCACCGAAGGTACTTGGTGTTCTGACCTTATAAGTTTCGGTAGCGGTAAACCGTCAACTGAAAATATCAGAACAGTAGAGCCTTGTGAACTTTTGGCAATTGACAGGCAATCATTTCAAAAAATGCTAGAAACCGTGCCGCAATTTGAAAAAATTTATAAAAAACTTTTAGAAAACTCCTACGCCAACTCTGTTTACAGGATAAATACTTTGAATTCTCTTTCAGGATTAGAAAGAATAAAATGGTTAATGGAATTTAGACCCAAACTTATGACGCGTGTTTCGAGTAAACTTATTGCTTCGTACTTAGGCATCAATAAAGATACTTTTAGTCGTCTTAAAAGACAATTGTAAAAACATAGACATTTATCTACTTTCAATTATTCCCGATTGTTCAACTTTGCAAATCTTTAAACAATCAAAATAAAAAGAACAATGGATAAAATTTTAAATTTAGGAAAATATATTTTTCCTTTATCGTTTTTACTTTATGTCGGTTTACATCTCGGTAAGCCCGATGTCGGTGCTTCTTTTGTACCGAGTTTCATCCCGTTTCCGTATTTTTGGAATTATTTTACATTAGCTTGCATGATTGCATTTATAGTAAGTGCCGTCATCGGTAAGTATGATAAATTAGCTTATACGCTCATGGCACTTTATGTTATATTGATGGGATTGTTAGTGCATCTTCCCAAAGCAATGGGTCACGACTTAGGTGTAGGAAACATGACCGCCGATTTAACAAGAGAAAAAGAACTCGAAATGGTAAATTTTTTCAGAAACATCATGGTAATAGGTGCTTTGCTTGGATTTGCAAAATTTGTTGCAAAAGATAAAAGAATTATCGGTTAGGCGCAATTAGCTATAAAGTGTTTCTACATCCCGAATTTTCTCGTAAAGAAAATTCGGGATTTTTCATTTAAAGTCAATAATTTTAATACCCCGAATAATTTTAAAATCAGTTTAAAGTAAAAACTAAACGAATTGAATTTCTGTGGGTTTTTTAATTTAATGCAAATCGTTGTACCTTTGCGCGTCGAAGGGAAATTTTCTGAATCAGGATTTTCAGAATTTTAGGATTAATAAGATTTAAGATTATATTACTCCTACATTCTGAAAATTCTAAAATCTTGAAAATCCTGATTCAGACAATGTACACTATAAAAATCCAAAATCTAAAATCCAAAATCCAAAATCATAAAGTATGAATCCATTTGACTTAATTATAATCGGCAGCGGTCCGGGCGGATATATAGCAGCGATAAGAGCATCGCAACTCGGTATGAAAGTAGCCATCATTGAACGCGAATCGCTCGGCGGTATTTGTTTAAATTGGGGTTGCATTCCGACAAAAGCACTTTTGAAAAGCGCGAATGTGTTTGAATACATCACGCACGCAAAAGATTACGGTATCACTGTGGCAGAATATTCGGCAGATTTTCCGGCTATGATAAACCGCTCGCGCAAAGTGGCGAATGATATGAGTAAAGGTGTACAGTTTTTGATGAAGAAAAATAAAATTACCGTTGTCATGGGTAATGCCGTTTTGCAAGCAGATAAATCTGTGGAAGTAACGGCGGCGGATGGACAAAAAACAAAATACGCTGCACCGCATATTATTGTTGCCACCGGCGGTCGTGCAAAAGAATTGCCGAATATAAAAATTGACGGACAAAAAATTATTGAATACCGCAAAGCCATGTCTTTAGAACAACAACCGAAAAGTATGGTCGTTGTTGGCGGCGGTGCGATTGGTGTCGAGTTTGCTTATTTTTATAACAGCCTCGGCACAAAAGTTACGATTGTCGAATTTTTAGAACAAGGTCTCGTGCCGCGTGAAGACGAAGATATTTCAAAAGAGTTGAACAAAATTTTTGCAAAAAAAGGCTTAACTGTTCTCGCCGGCACTGCTGTTGAAACGGTGGATACCTCGAGTGAAGGTTGTAAAGTGACCGTAAAAAATCGCACCACCGGAAAGACAGATGTGATTGAATGTGATATTATTTTGTCGGCAGCCGGTGTAACGCCGAACACTGAAAATATAGGATTAGAAACACTTGGTATAAAAACAGAGCGCGGACATATTTCTTTTGGCGATTTTTATGAAACAAATGTTTCGGGCATTTATGCCATAGGCGATGTCATTAACACACAAGCGCTTGCGCATGTTGCAAGTGCCGAAGGTATCACTTGCGTTGAAGCTATTGCCGGATTGAAACCGCACAAAATTGATTATAATAACATTCCGGGTTGTACGTATTGTTCGCCGGAAATTGCATCGGTGGGTTATACCGAAAAAGCGGCGCGTGAAGCGGGTTACGAATTAAAAATCGGCAAGTTTCCTTTCACCGCACTCGGAAAAGCAAAAGCAGTCGGTGCGCCGGAAGGTTTTGTCAAAGTTATTTTCGATGCGAAATACGGTGAATGGTTGGGTTGTCACATGATTGGTTACAACGTCACGGAAATTATTGCCGAAGCAGTTGTGGCGCGAAAATTAGAAACAACAGGACACGAAATCATAAAATCTATTCACCCCCACCCTACTATCAGCGAAGCAGTTATGGAAGCAACTGCTGCTGCTTATGGAGAGGTAATTCATCTTTGAGTTGAAAATTGAAAGTTGAAAGTCAGCATTTTCAACTTTCAACTTTCAACTTTCAACTTTCAACTAAAAATCTTGCGCACAAAAACAACCGGCGGCAGAAAAGTAAATGTAGTAACACTCGGTTGCTCAAAAAATATCGTGGATTCTGAAAATCTGATGACGCAACTCGTTGCCAACGATTATAAAGTAAAACACGACAGCGATAAACGCGCAGATATTGTCATCGTCAATACGTGCGGTTTTATTGATTTGGCGAAAGAAGAATCCGTGAACACGATTTTGCATTATGCGGACGCCAAAAAAAATGGTAAATTAGAAAAACTGTACGTGACCGGTTGTTTGTCACAACGGTATAAAGATAATTTGGAAGCAGAAATTCCGGAAGTAGATGCTTTTTTCGGGACGCTTGAAATGCCGCAACTTTTGGCGCAACTCAACGCCGACTATAAACACGAACTTATCGGTGAACGCTTGATTACAACGCCGAAACATTTTGCTTATCTCAAAATTTCAGAAGGCTGTAATCGCACTTGTTCTTTTTGCGCCATTCCGTTGATGCGCGGACAACATATTTCGCGTTCTATTGAATCATTGGTGCATGAAGCTAAGCATTTGGCAAAAACCGGTGTGAAAGAATTAATTTTAATTGCGCAAGAACTCACGTATTACGGTCTCGATTTGTATAAAAAACGCGAATTGCCCGCATTACTTACAGCACTGAATGATGTAGAAGGTATTGAATGGATTCGTCTGCATTATGCGTATCCAAGTAAATTTCCGACAGAGATTTTTGATGCGATGGCAACTTTACCTAAAGTTTGTCATTACTTAGATATTCCGTTGCAACACGCTAGCAATGATGTCTTGAAACGGATGCGCCGACAAATTACGCAAGCAGAAACAGTCGCTCTGATTGAAACCGCAAAAGCAAAAGTACCGGACATCGCTATTCGCACCACATTTTTAGTTGGTTTTCCGGGAGAGACGGAAGCAGAATTTGAAGATTTGTGCGCTTTTGTAAAAAAATATGAATTTGATCGCGTCGGAGTTTTTCAATATTCGCATGAAGAAAATACAATCGCTTACGAAATGTTGGACGATGTGCCTCCGGAAATAAAAGAAGAACGTGCGAGTCGGATTATGGAAATTCAACAAGAAATTTCTTTGAAAAAAAATTCGGAACGTGTCGGTAAAGTGATGCGCGTTTTGTTTGATAAAAAAGAAGGTGGTAATTTTGTCGGACGCACGCAGTACGATTCGCCGGAAGTGGATAATGAAGTATTAGTGACCGCAAAAAATAATTATATTCGACTGGGCGATTTTGCAAATATAAAAATAATGGCAGCCGCAGAATACGATTTAATCGGAGAAATTGTAATTTAAAGCGCAGAATATTTTTATTGGTTTTTCCTGCTTAGACAATGGATTTTAATGTGAAATAGATATTTTGGGACGTTTTTAATTTGTTTCGACAGTATTAATTTGTAACTTTGTACTAATAAATATTACAAACATTAATCGGTATGAAACAACAGTCTTTTTTTAGCCTCTTACTCATTCTCTTATCGGCATTTATTTTTCCAAAAACACTTTTCGGTCAAACAGATTTATCTGTAAATGTTTCTTCCAACTCGGCAACTTATGTTATCAGCGGCTACATAAGTTTTGACGTTACCGTAAAAAATTTAAGTTCAAATCCTGCGACCGGTATTCACTGCAATATTCCTTTTCCGACAAATGTTAGTGGTACAAGTTGTAATCACGCTACTATCGGTTTTTATGAAAATTATCCGGTCAACGGTACAGTCAGTGGCGATTGGAAAAATCTAACAGATTTAGCCGGCGGTGATTGCGCCGTTTTACGTTTCAAAGTTTATGTCATCAGTGGCAGTTCTTTTACAGTCTCGGCAACCGTGAGTTCTTCAACAAGTGATACGAATTTAAGTAATAATACTTCTTCAATTACCGTCAATCAAGGTGCTGCATCACCGGACAATACACCGGACGATTGTTCTACGCCTTTGAGTTCTGCTGGTTGTCCGAATATAGTGAGTCTAGCGCTTACTTTAATGACAAATATGAGTGAAGTGAATACTTTTATCGGAAACAATCTGCGCGATTTTCCGACACCAGAATCGGTAAATTATTCTTTCACAGTTACCAACACTTCACCTAAAAATGCTACAAATGTTCAAATACAAGTTAACTTACCCCCAGAATTAACTTTTCAATCTGCATCGAACGGTCTAGGTACATATAATTCCGGCACCGGTATTTGGACGATTCCAATTGTTGTAGGCAATACAGCCACTCAACTTTCTATTCTCGCTTATGCCAACACAGGCGGGAGTATCAATATAACCGGACAAATTACAGCAGTTGATCAACCGGATGTAAATGGTTTTCCCGGGGTTTCCTATCCTACGGTTTCAAAAACAATTATCGGATTGCTTGCTGATTTATCCATCAGTACACCAATCATCTCTAATTCGCACATAAGACGCGGTGATATTTTTACTATCAGCACAACGCTCACAAATTCCGGACCTACCCGCGCACAGGGCGTAAAAGTGCGGTCATTTATTCCGGTCGGCACAATGCTCGTATCGTCGAGTGCAACTATCGGTGTTTATGATGATCATACAGGCGTTTGGCTGTTGAGTACAACCTTGGATGCCAACGGTAACAAACCCGGATTTACGATTCAGTCCGGCACTTCCGAGACATTGACATTAACGCTTCAAGCTACTACTTTCGGTAGTACAACTTTTGATGTTGAAGTGCGTTCAGATAATATGCCGGACCCAAATTCTACGCCATCGAATGGTATTTTATCTGAAAACGATGAGCAGCAAATAGCTGTTAACGTAGATCAAGCACTGCCGATTGAACTTGTCGCATTTACAGCTAAAAAACAAAAAAATAATATTGAAATCTATTGGCAAACTTTATTGGAGGCAAAACTTACTTATTTCGATATTGAAAAATCGGACGATGGATTAAATTTTAAAAAAATCGGTACGCAAAAAGCAAACAATGCACCATCGGAATATATTTTTATTGATAATGAGATTTCGAGTGCTATTATTTATTATCGTTTGAATATCAACGAAACCGATGGTTCAAGTTATTATTCAAAAATAGTGACGGTAGAAGGTGATAAAAAAGATTTTAGCCTCACAAAATTATTTCCCAATCCCGCAGATAAATTACTAAACGTAGAATGGCAATCAACTGATAATTTATCCGTTCATATTTTTCTGACAGATTTGTTAGGTAGAATAATTTTTACAAATTCTTCCGATAGCCATTCAGGAATAAATCAATTACCGCTCAACACAGATAACTTACCATCCGGTTTTTATTTTTTAAATATTGAACACAACGGTGCGAGAGCGGTTAAACAGTTCGTGGTGCGTTAATTTTTTTTGATTATTTGTCTGAATCAGGATTTTAAGATTTTTAGGATTAATAAAAATCGATTCTGCTAACTTTGCGAAAATCTTTGCGCACCTTGCTATAAAATTGACCACGAAGTTTGTAAAAGAAATTATTCAAAACAGGCAAAACATTTTTGATTTTCAATTTGCTCCTGTAGAATTGACAAAGCGTCAGTTTTATTAATCTTGAAAATTAAAAAATCCTGAAAATCCTGATTCAGACAAAAATTCTGAATCACCAATTATTTATTTATGAACAAAATATCCTCCCCTCTTTTTTCGATAATTTTGATTTTTTTTCTTTTTTTTCAAATAAATTTATCCGCACAAGATTTCGATTACAATGTTCTAAAAGATTTACAAAACAATCGTACAACAACGGGAACAGATATTAATCAATTTATCACCAAAACTTCTCCTTATTTAAGCGTCGGTACACCTTTAATTATGTTTGGAGTTGGTTTAATTGAACACAATACCGATTTGCGTGATAAAGGTTTACAAGTCGGCGTTGCAGTTGGTGCTACGATTGTTGAAACTTATGTACTTAAAAAAGTTTTTAATCGTCCGCGCCCTTTCATCACACATCCCGACTTGATGCCCATTAGTTTAGAAACCGACGCTTCTTTTCCGAGCGGGCATACTTCGGCGGCATTTTCTTTAGCAACTTCGTTGAGTTTAAATTATCCGAAATGGTATGTGATTGCGCCTTCGTTTATATGGGCAGGCGCTACCGGTTACTCGCGTTTGTATTTGGGTGTACATTACCCGACAGATGTACTGGCAGGTGCTGTTTTGGGTGCAGGTACTTCTTGGTTAGCTTATGAAATAAATAAAAAATTTCTTCGAAAGCGGTCAGTTATCAGCTATCAGCCTTCAGCCGTTTATTGGTGAGTGGTTGATTAGTTAGTTAAAATTAATTACTAACTAATTAACTAATAAACCAATTACTAATTTCAATGTTTAAACCCGGCTCCAATAAATTTCAACACATCTACCAATCCGGTGCGCCAATATTCCCAAGTATGCGCGCCGTCACGCATACGAAACTCGACGGGAATGTTTCTTTTGCGCATAAGCGTATGCAGTGCGTCATTGCCTCTGAATAAAAAATCATCATCGCCGCAATCGAAATACCAGCGTACTTTTTTCAGAGAATCGAGTGGCAGGTCGTTCATCAATTTGAGTACGGAATTTTTTTGCCACTTCTCCCCTACTCTATCTTGCCCTTTTAAAGTTTTGCCGTATATTTTTTCAAAGCGCGAAGAAAAATAATCGTCAGTTGCTTCAACCGTTTCTTCATCCGTTCTTATCGCACTGCTGAGTCCGGCACATGCATTAAATAAATCTAAATTTTTTAGTGCAAATAACCCCGAACCATATCCGCCCATAGACAACCCGCTAATAGCGCGATAATTTTTTTCAGCTTTTGTGCGGTACGTTTTATCAATAAAAGGAATAAATTCTTTGATGAAAAAATCGGCGTATTTTTCGTTGCCGACTTCTTGATTAACGTACCAAGAATTTTGTCCATCAGGCATAACGATAATCATATCCGGAATTTCTCCTGAAGCAATGAGTTTATCTGCTGTGCGATTCGCTTCACCGGATTGCACCCAATCGGTCTCGTTGCCGGAATAGCCGTGCAGCAAATAAACTACCGGATAACGTCTTTGTGATGTCGCATAATCGGACGGCAGATAAATAGAAAATTTATTTTCTCTGCCCAAAAAATTACTCGAAAGTTTTAGACTTTCAATTACAGTTCCTTTTATGTAAGGCGGTGTTATTGTTTGCGCATATGCAACCGATATGATTAACACAAAAAGAACGAGAAGAAAATTTTTTTTCATTTAATTTCCAATTTTAATTTTTATTGAACACTGTGAAAGATAAAATAAAACACTCCGCTTAATATTGCAGCTATGGGTAAAGTCAGGAGCCACGACAAAAGAATTTTTCCGATTTGAGAAAAATCTGCTTTGCCGTTTACTAAACCGATTCCAATGAGCGAACCTACTGAAACGTGTGTAGTTGAAACAGGCAAACCTCTTGTACTCGCTAATATAACCAATATGCCCGTAACCAAATTAGCTGAAAAACCTTGTCCATGATTCATCGGTGTAATGTTGCGACTCATGGTTTCTGCGACTTTACGCGCTTGTAACACACCACCAACCGCCATCGCTATTGCTAAAATCGAGATGTTCACAGAAGGAGTAAAAAATGAAACCGCAATCAGTAAGCCCGCCATTTTAGGCGCATCATTCAAAGCACGAGCGAAACAAACTGTACCGGCGCTCAAGTAATGCAATCCGTTTAAAAGTGATTGTGCATTGATGCCCACAATTTTACCTACATACATTTCATCACAACCTTCAGTTGAAGCTACAATTTTTGGTGTAGCGGACATCGCAAGCGGTACATAAGAGGGCGTTGTTACGGACGGTTCTTGAACAACACAGATGCAACCTTCTTGTTTTATTTTTAAAAGTTCTCTGACACGTTTAAAAATCAAATAAACAACTACACTCGCAATCATTGCCAATACAGGGCTTAATACGAGGGGTAAGAAAAAAGTTTTACCCAATTGAGAAATATTAACTGAATTTGCCGCGCCTGCAAAACCGGCACCCACTAAAGCACCCACCAAACCATGCGTCGTGGAAATCGGAAAACCGAAACGTGTGGCTAATAAAACCGTTAAACCCGCGCCCAATGCCACTGACAATAAAAAAATCGGCGATTGCGCCAAAGTATCTGGCACCAAACCTTTACCAGAAAAGTTTTTCACCAAAGTGGTGGCGAAAAAAACGGAAACCAGTGCGCCAGCTACTGTTGTCACCGTAGCTAAACGCAAAGCTTTTTCGTAAGTGAGTGTACCGCTGCCCCAAAGCGTTGCCGTTCCTTTAAAATTATCATTTGCACCGTTGGCATATGCCAATAAGATGACTGCTATCAAAATACCAATCTCAAACATCATAAGTTAGAAGTTAGAAGTTATAAAAATTTAAACCAAAATAGATTTATCTACATCCATCGTCACCTTATTAAAATTAAGGACTTGCTTTTTTAACGCGGCGATTTTCGGCAATTCATAATCAAAAAAGTATCTCAAAGTAACAATTTTACTTTCATAAAAAAGTTTTTCGTCGCTATTTTCAGCGTGTTCAATTGTTTTTGCGGCAACAACGCCTTGTTTCAACCACATCCAAGCAATCACTATAATGCCGAAATACTCTAAATAAAGTGACGCATCCGATAAAAATGCTTCAACACCTTGTTGTTTTGCTGCAAATGAAAGTGTTTGCGTCGTTTTCGTCAATTCTTTAACGGCATCGTTGAGTTGGTGCGCGTAAGTATTTAATTTTTCTTGATGATAGGCTTTTTCAATCGTCTGTTCTATTTCCGACAAAAGTAATTCAAAGGCTTTGCCGTTTTGCATAGACACTTTTCTACCCAAAATATCTAAACCGTGAATAGCAGTTGTGCCTTCATAAATCGCATTGACGCGAATATCGCGATAAATTTGTTCTAAAGGAAAATCGTCGCAATAACCTGCACCGCCCAAAATTTGAATACCGGCAGAAACAGAAAGAATACCCATTTCCGAAGGATAAGATTTTGCAATTGGCGTGAGTAATTCAAGTAGTAAATGCGCATTTTGTTTTTCTTCGCCTTCACCTGCAAAAGCTAAATCGGAATAATAGCTGCACTGCATCAAAAGTGCAATCGAACCTTCGGCGATGGCTTTTTGAAAGAGTAATTGACGCTTAATATCGGCGTGTTCGATGATTAAAACTTGCGGACTCAACGGATCTTTCGAACTCTGATGGCGACCTTGCGGACGTTCATTCGCGTATTTCAATGACGCATAATAACCGGCAGAAGCAGCACCGGCTGCCACTAAACCAGTTCCGATACGCGCTTCGTTCATCATTTGAAACATATAAGTCAAGCCTTTATTCGGCTCGCCAACTAAATAGCCCAGACAATCGCCTTGCTCTCCGTACATTAAATGCGCAGCGATATATCCTTTCTGACCCATTTTACCGTAAATACCGGCGCACGTAACGTTATTATTGGACAATTGACTATGGACAATAGACGATAGATTATCGTTAACCGTTTGAATATTTCCGTTATCCGTCGTCCGTCGTCCGTCGTCTATTCTCAATTTCGGCACAACGAAAAGTGAAATACCTTTCGTCCCCGCCGGTGCACCTTTTATTTTTGCCAAAAGCAAATGCACAACGTTATCCACTGCATCGTGTTCGCCGCCGGAAATAAATATTTTTTGTCCGCGAATTTTATATGTACCTGCTTCGTCTGTCGGTTCTGCACTTGTTGTAATATCGGTAAGCGAGCTGCCGGCTTGCGGTTCAGTGAGTGCCATCGTACCTTGCCACGCACCGGAAAACATTTGCGGTGTATATTTTTCTTTCAGTTCTTCACTACCAAAAGTCAAAATTAAATTTGCGGCAGCATAAGTCAAAAACGGATAACAAGTATTGACATTGGCAGCATAAAAACTGACTAAAGCCGCGTTCATTAAACTCAACGGCATTTGCAACCCGCCGTATTCTTGCGGTGCGTGTGCCGCAATCCAACCACCTTCGGCGAGACTTTGAATAATCACCTTCAGTTGTGGATGCGTAGTAACTTTACCGTTATCAAAAACAGCTTTTTTTCTATCCATTTCCATATAGTAAGGAAAAAGATGAATGTCGCTGATTTGTTGTGCTGTATCTAAAGACATTTCAAATGCCGAGCGGTCGTAATCGCGGTAATAATTTAATTTTGAGATATTTTTATCGGCTTCGAGCATTTCGAACAATAAAAATTTCAAATTTCTGTAACTGATGTATTGATAGGGACTCATAAAAGAACGGCTTTTTTTTTGAACAATCATTACCGGCTCAAAAGTAATATTTTAAGATGGATTATATAAATACCGGATTAAGTTTTTGAAATTAATTTTTTGTTTTGATTTTGACATATT
Source organism: Saprospiraceae bacterium (assembly GCA_043732145.1). Classification (GTDB taxonomy): domain Bacteria; phylum Bacteroidota; class Bacteroidia; order Chitinophagales; family Saprospiraceae; genus JAAFJT01. The sequence goes on along the minus strand of JAYTIA010000624.1, from coordinate 6,353 downwards.
TATTTTAAAATCTTCAACCGTACTCACATCAAAACTCACTTTATTCTTACATTTGTATTCGGCAATATACAATTGTTGACAATTATTTTACTACACTTCAGAATGAAAAAAACACTGCTTTTTACCGGCTTCGCTTTATTGTTTTTATTCGAAATCTTGCGCGTTTATCTAATCATGCCGATGCCGGGCAGTCAAGGTTTCAATTCCATCGGTGTAGCTTATTTCTTAGGCAGCAACAAAAATATCATTAGATTGATTGGTTTTTTATTAATTGCCTTTCCCGCTTTCAGTATCTTGAATGGTACTAACAAGCGGCATAAAATTTATTTACTCTTAGCTGCTGCGATTTATTTTATACTGTTTTATATTTTCACTTTCCGAATGGAAGCAGATAAAATGTTCCTTCAACCCGGCAACAAATATTTTTCTGAAAGCAATAAAAATACTATCAGCGAAGATAAATTGGTCATCGGCGTTGTCGTTAATGGCATTGCAAAAGCCTATCCCATTCAACTCATCGGTTATCATCATCAAGTGGTGGATACAATTGATAAAACACCCGTCATTGTTACATATTGTACCGTTTGCAGAACCGGCAGAGCTTTCAGTCCGATTGTAAACGGCAAAGTGGAATCATTTCGATTGGTAGGTATGGATCATTTCAACGCTATGTTTGAAGATGCAACGACAAAAAGTTGGTGGCGACAAGCAACCGGTGAGGCAATTACCGGACCTTTAAAAGGAACGAAGTTATCCGAAATCGCTTCCGAACAAGTGAGATTAAATGTTTGGCTGCGTAATTATCCTAATTCGCTGATTTTACAACCGGATTCCGCGTTTAAAGAAACTTTTGAAAAAATGGATACTTACGATAAAGGTATCGGCAAGGGTAAATTGACGCGCCGTGATAGTGCATCTTGGCAATTCAAATCGTGGGTAATTGGCGTTGATTACAACAATCAATCAAAAACTTATGATTGGAATGATTTGACAACGAAAAAAATAATTCAAGATTCGCTTTCCAATTTGCCGATAGTTATTTTATTGGAAAACGATACGGCGACTTTTCATGCCTATAACCGAACGATTTCAACCGGTGTTTTAAATTTTTATAGACAAGGTGATACCATAAAAGACAGCAATTCACATTCAGTTTGGAATTACGACGGGCTATGCATTGAAGGAAAATATAAAGGCACAAAACTCGCAAAAGTAATGGCGTATCAAGAATTTTTGCATTCTTGGGAGTATTTCCATCTGAAAAGTGTTCGAAGTAATTGACAGTTGACAGTGACAATCATTGCTGTTAAAAGAATTTATTTAATGGGGTTTTTGAAACAACCTTTAGAATTTTCGAAACAAGTTGATTCGAAATATATTTCACAAGTATTTTTAAAGAATGTTTCGGTATATTTCGCCACGCGAGCTATATTAGTTACAGCGTGCTCTGATTTTTTTCAACTTAACAATAACTTAATCTCGTTTTCAACTTTAAGACATTATAATTGTATAATTTTGTGAAGTTTTGTGCTTAATTAAAAATACAAAATCTAAGTTCTCGGACTGCTATGGTTAAAATTCTGATCGTTGACGATGAAAATGATATTTTAGATTTTTTGAGTTATAATCTAAAAAAAGAAGGTTTCGATGTATATACCGCCAATAACGGTAAACGCGCATTAGAAATGGCATCTGAAATTCGCCCGCAATTGATTGTACTTGATATTATGATGCCCGAACTTGACGGCATAGAGGTGTGCCGGCAATTAAAAACCAGACCGGAATTGAGCGGTACTATCATTGCTTTTTTGACTGCACGTAACGAAGATTTATCTCAAATAAACGCACTAGATGTCGGCGGGGACGATTTCATTAGCAAACCTGTTAAACCTCAAGTTTTTATCAGTCGTATAAAAGCACTTTTACGCAGAAATAAAACAGAAGCCTACACCGACCAAATGTACATTCGCGTTGGAGATCTAGAAATTGACCGCCAAAGATTTCAAGTGAAACGCGGTGAAGAAGTCATAGATTTACCTAAAAAAGAATTTGAACTTCTATGGCTCTTGGCTTCAAAACCCGGAAAAGTATTTACACGCGAAGAAATTTATAATAAAATCTGGGGAAATGACGTTATTGTGGGCGACAGAACGATTGATGTACACATCCGAAAACTGCGAGAAAAATTAACGAATGACCATATTAAAACACTCAAGGGAATCGGCTATAAATTCGATTTTTGATACTTTTATCCCAACAGTTGGACTGATTTTTTTAAGTTTTTATGTTTAAAAATCCTACACCGCGTCAAATTGCACTTGTTGCAGCGCTGAGTACCACACTTTTCATTTTTATTTTTATCCTCTTTTTTGTTTTTAAAGGAGGCGGCATGACGCATGCACTTATACTTATAGTTATCCCTATATTATGCTTCGTCGTCAGTTTTTTTACAGTAGCCTACTTTATTGAAACTTTTATTTATCGCCGCATTAAAGTGATTTATAAAAAAATTGCCGAATCGAGATCTGGAGCCGATATTCCCGAAAATAATTATAATTATAATTTGGACGAAGTGGAAGAAGAGGTGGAAGATTGGGCAGATAAAAAAAATACGGAAATAGCAACGTTAACGGCATTGGCAGATTATCGCCGCAATTATATAGGTAATGTTTCGCACGAACTTAAAACACCCATCTTTAATATTCAAGGCTTTTTGCACACTTTGATTGAAGGCTGCATCAACGATCCGACAATAAATATGAATTATTTGCAGAAAGCGGCAAAAAATATTGAACGTTTAGAAACGATTGTCAACGACTTAGATACGATTTCAAAATTGGAATCCGGCAAAATGATTCTTGATTATCAAATTTTTGATATTCACAAATTAGTAGAAGAAGTTTTTGAAGAATTAGAACTTAAAGCCAAAGAAAAAAGTATTAAATTATCGTTCAAAGAAGGCGCAAATATTGGTTCAATGGTACGAGCGGATAGAGATAATATTCACCACGTTTTGGTAAATTTGGTTGAAAACTCTATAAAGTACGGAAAAAAATCCGGACAAACTAAAGTCAGCTTCTACGATATGGACAAAATCATTTTGGTTGAAGTGAGCGATAACGGTATTGGTATTTCGCACACACATTTGCGTCATTTATTCGATCGCTTTTATCGCGTGGATACTAACAGAAGCCGGGAAGTTGGTGGCACGGGTTTGGGTTTATCGATTGTAAAACATATCATTGAAGCACATAATCAATCTGTTCATGTGCGAAGCATGGAAAATAAAGGTTCCACTTTTGGTTTTACTTTAGAGAAAGCCAATGGTGGAGTTTTTAAAAGAATATAGCATCTCACTTACTTTATTATCTTTGTCAAAATTATTTCTACTACTAACAAAATGTCATGTCTAAAGGCGTTTATTAATTTTTAATTCTTAAACCTCATAGACACATAGTTGACATAGCTCGAATAGTTTTCTTAATTCTTAATTGGCTTTGAGCTGTGAGCTATGAGCTTCAATACTTTAGTGACTCATATCTCATAGCTAAAAGTTTAAAGCCAATTCTTAATTCTTAATTCTTAATTTTTAATTAAATTTATGAAGGCTCTTGCATTAGTTCCCGGCACAACTGATTTACAATTGATTGACCGTCCCGAACCACAAGTTACTACACCCACACAAGTAAAAATAAAAATGCTGCAAGTCGGCATTTGTGGCACAGATCGCGAAGAAGCTGCGGGCGGTCGTGCAGATGCGCCCCCCGGACAAAAAGAACTTGTTATCGGACATGAAATGTTCGGACAAGTTGTTGCTATCGGCACTGGTGTTAAAAGTGTAGAAGTGGGTGACTACGGTGTTTTTATGGTGCGTCGTCCGTGCGGAAAATGTGCGTCATGTTTGGCGCGTCGCAGCGATATGTGTTTAACCGGTAATTATACCGAACGCGGTATTAAAATGGCAGATGGTTTTCAACAAGAATTTGTTATTGACGACGAAGAATTTTTGATAAAAGTGCCGAAAACAATAAAAGATTTTGGTGTACTAACCGAACCGATGTCGGTGGGCGAAAAAGCAATTGATGAAGCGGTGCGTATTCAAGCAGCGCGTATGCCGGGCGTGAATTATAAAACTTGGTTACAAGGCAAAAAAGCATTGGTCGTCGGTCTCGGTCCGATTGGTTTGTTAGGTGCGATAATTTTACGTTTGCGCGGCGCCACCGTTTTTGGCATGGATATTCAAGATGAAACTACGGCTCGTCCGACACTTTTAAAAGCACTTGGCGGCACTTATATTGATGGTCGTCAAACAAAAACGCCCGATATTGATGATAAATTCGGCGAGTTTGATTTTATTTTTGAAGCCACCGGTGTTGCGCAACTCGAAATAGATTTAATTGATGCTTTGGGTATTAACGGCGCTTACGTACTCACCGGTATTCCGGCGGGTAATAGACCTGTAACGATGGATGCGGCAGGTTTGATGCAGCAATTAGTTTTGAAAAATCAAATTGTCGTAGGTAGCGTCAATGCAAGTTACGAACATTACACAATGGCAGTTGCTGACATTGTCCAAGCCGCAGAAGTTTATCCGGAAGTGATTAATAAAATCATTACAGACCGTCATCCTTACACAGAATTTCAAGAAGTTTTGGCACATCATTCATCGGATGAAATTAAATGCGTATTAGAGTGGTCAAAATAGTTTTTAGTTGATGCTTGTCGGTTATGAATTTATAATTCATACCCGATAAGCACCAATTTTCAACTTTCAATTTTCTACTTCAATTTTAAATGACTTACTGGCTTATAAAATCTGAACCGGAATCTTATTCAATAGAAGATTTTCAAAAACAACGCATTGCGACATGGGACGGTGTGCGCAATTACACGGCACGTAATAATTTACGCGCTATGCAACTCAATGATATTTGTATTTTTTACAGAAGCGTATATAAACCGGCAGCGATTGCATTGTGTCGTGTGGTACGCGAAAATTTTCAAGATCCAACGACAGATAATCCTGCGTGGTTGTCCGTAGAATTGGAATTGACGGAAATTTTTAAAAATGAAATTTCATTGACGGAAATAAAAGCACATCCCGAATTACAACAAATGATTTTATTGAAAATAAGTCGTTTATCTGTCCAGCCTGTTTCACCGGAAGAGTTTGAGATAATTTATAAAATATCAAGCGCAAAAAATTAAGGAATGAGAAATAAATAAGTTCTATTGTTTTGAAAAGCGTAAAACGGTTTTTATTTTTTGGTTCTCATTTTTCAAAATTACAAAATAAATTCCAGGCATTAATTCTTCAACGTAAATGCTTTTTAAATTATCACCTGCCTTTAAAAGTATATTTTCAGTTTTCAAAATATAGCCCGCCATGTCTGTTACCTCCACTTGAATTTTTTCGGAAGCCTCTGCACCAACTTTCAAATTAATTTCATAATCAGTCGGATTCGGATAAATGGCGTACCCCGATTTCAAAGCCTCAAGGATATCAACCATAAAAATTTGAGAACCCGCACAACCATTTACATCTTTGTAGTCGTATCGGATAATATGATTGCCTTCAGATAAAACAGCCGGTTTCAGTAAAGCAGTAACGACGCTATCAACTTTAAATCTTCCGCCGCTCGGTTCTGCCGTCAGTAAAATATCCGGTTCGTTTTTAAAATAAGATTTTTTTAAACCTTCGATAGTTGGTATAGGATTCGCATTGACGCTCATTTTAATTGTATTTGAAACTGCATTTTGTGAAAGGGTACAACCGCCATTACTTTGTAACGCACATAAAATAGTGTCATTATTTCTAATTGAACTGTCAATGTAATTAGAAGAGTTTGTCCCAACAATATTATCATTTTTTTGCCACACATAAATAGGAATTGTTCCCCCATCCCTTATAGTTGCAGAAAAATTAACGGGAACACCGTTGCAAATAGTTGTCGCACTAGCCGAAATATTTATTGTCGGTGTTAGGGATTTCAAAACGGTAATTGTTTTATTCATCGTGCTGTCGCAACCACGCGAATCGCGCACATGGTACGAAATAGCGACATTGCCGGCGGAAATACCGGTGACAATACCATTTATAACTGTTGCAACATTCGGGTTTGAACTTGACCAAAAATCAGAACCAAAACTTGTTCCAACGGGTAGATTGTAAGAACTTTTCATTATAATATCAGAACCACTGCAAACAATCGAAGCTCCTGAAAAATTCGGAACCGGTAAAGGATAAACAATGATGCCGGCTTGTTTATCGAAAACCACAGTGCAACCAAGTGCATCAGTAACTCTGTCAATAAATAAATACTGTCTGTCCGGAGGTATAGGTTGATTATTTA
>JAYTIA010000623.1:0-3232 GCA_043732145.1 Saprospiraceae bacterium | reverse complement strand
TGGAATGATCGCCCATGATGAGTCCGAGGAATTGCAAACCGGTTTCGCTGAAACTCTTCGTCGTATAATTCCAGAGCTTGATTTCGTCGTAAGTATTTTTTAAGTTCGAAGTGTTGGTGTCTGCGCCGATATTACACCACTCGCCGATAACGGAATTACCTAAAAATCCGTCGTGCGCTTTATTGCTGTAACCAAACACAACGACGTTATTCACTTCACCACCGAATTTGGAGTGTGGTCCAATAGTAGTAGCACCGTAAATTTTTGCACCCATTTTCAATATTGAATGTTCGCACAAAGCTAAAGGTCCGCGCACAATACAGCCTTCCATAATTTCTGAATCTTTACCGATATAAATAGGTCCCGCTTTAGTATTCAGTATAGCACATTCCACAACTGCTCCTTCTTCCAAAAAAATTTGCGTCACGTTACCCACAACTTTATTCGTATCACTCAAAGGTTGAGAGGTGCGCCCGACTGTTAATTTTTCAAAATCTTCAGCCAGAACAGTGCGGTTTAATTGAAAAATATCCCAAACGTTTTGAATTTCGTGAAAATTTTTATCTTCCAAATCGAAACCGATGAGTTCATTTATATCATTGTCGGTCATTAAATGATAAAACTGCTCGCTGTCCACGCGCGCCGCAATGAGGTCGCCGTCTTTTAGCAGGGCTTCATTATTGTTCAACTTACGTATTAAATCGCACAAAGTATCATTCGGCAAAACAGCACCGTTAATGATAAAATTATCTGCACCGATATGAATTGGAAATTTTTCGGATAGATAATCTTGCGTTATATAAGAAGCACGTCCATTTAATGCACGTTCCCATTTTTCTCGAATTGTATCAATACCTATGCGAATTTCACACACCGGTCGCGTATAAGTTAAAGGTAAGAGTTGGTCTCTTTGATCAGGGTCAAATAAAATTATATTTTTCATGCCAATTGGTTAATTGGTTAAGTCGTTAAGTCGTTAAGTTGTCTTTTTACTGTTTAACGAATAACCAATTAACGACTTTCGTTTTCTATTGAACGTAAAATTATTTTATTTCGTGGAGAAAGTGTTGAAAATATTTATAAAAACCGCAACAAAAGTTTTTATAAGCCTTTTGGCAGTTTGAAACTTGAAAAAAAAAAATTTAAAAAATTTACACCATTCTAATTATTTTTTGTAATTTTATTTTTGGAAGAACTAACATCATTATCAATGAATAGAATGTGGCTCAATACCGCGATGAGATATGTGATGAAAAAGCGTATGCACCGCATTCGTTATTTCTCGCAACGTCCGCACGAAGTACAAGGTGCTTTGTTGAGTCAGTTAGTTAATGCCGCCCGTGAAACACAGTGGGGGCGACTCCACGATTTCAAATCAATACGCAATACTGCCGATTTTGCGCAACAAGTTCCGGTGCAGGATTATGAAACGCTGAAACCATTCATCAATCGTATGATGCACGGCGAGCGCGACGTGTTATGGCCCGGCGAAGTATCGTGGTATTCAAAATCAAGCGGCACGACTAACGATAAAAGTAAATTCATTCCCGTCACGATTTCCAATTTAAAAACTTGCCACTTAAAAGGTGCATGGGATACTTCCGCGCTTATTTTTGATCGTCGACCGGATACAAAATGTTACGGCGGCAAATTTTTATTTATGGGCGGTGCGCATCAGCCTTTCAATGAATATCCGAAAACGCATATCGGCGACGTATCGGCGATTATGATTCATCACCAACCCTCTGTTGCCAATTATATTTACGCGCCGAGTTTGGATATTGCTTTGATGCAAAATTTTGAAGAAAAAATTGAACGCATGGCGCACGCGCTCATCAAAGAAGATATGCGGATGATTGGCGGCGTACCGACTTGGACAGTAGTATTATTGCGCCGAATTTTGGAAATTACGAGGAAAGAACACATTATAGACGTTTGGCCCAATTTGGAATTATATATTCACGGCGGTGTGAGTTTTGTGCCGTATAAAAATACTTTTGAGGAAATGATTCCGAAAAAAGATTTTATTTATTGGGATATTTATAACGCTTCGGAAGGTTTTTTTGCGACGCAAGCAGAAGATAAAGGAGACGATATGCTTTTACTTTTACAAAACGGTGTGTATTTCGAATTTTTACCGGAAAGCGAATGGTATTCGGCAACACCCATAGCCGTTCAATTAAAAGATGTGGAAATAGGAAAAAATTACGCGCCGGTGATTACAACCAACGCCGGTTTGTGGCGATATATACCCGGCGATACGGTTTTATTTACGTCTGTTAATCCTTACAAAATAAAAATTATGGGTCGAATAAAACAGTTCGTCAACGCTTTCGGCGAAGAAGTGATGGTATCGAATACTGATAAAGCCTTAGCAGACACTTGCGACTTGTTCGATGCGCGCGTACGTGAATACACCGTAGCACCGATTTATTTTGACGGCAACACCAAAGGCGGTCATGAATGGTTGATAGAGTTTGAATTTCCGCCGCAAGATATCGAAGCCTTTAATAAACATTTAGACGACACGCTGCAAAAAATAAATTCGGATTACGAAGCCAAACGTTTCAGAAATATGGCGATGACATTACCGAAGTTGCGTTCGGTGCCGCACGGAACTTTTCACAATTGGTTAAAATCGAAGGGACGTTTTGGCGGACAACATAAAGTGCCGCGTCTCGCTAATCACCGACAGTATTTAGAAGAAATTTTGAGATTTGCATGAATTTATTCTCAATTCGCCTTATATTCGACAGTATTTGAAAAAATAAACGAAAAAAAATATTTATTTTACATTGTGAAAAAAAACTTTTTTTCACATTTTTTTTTTATATTTTCACAAACAACTTTTAATCAATAGATTATCTCCACGCGTTAACAAATTAATAAAAAAAAATTGTAACATTACACGAAAAATGTTCTTGTCGAATTAAAATCCTCGCCTCATCTTTGTACTGTTTAAGAATATGTTCATGGGATTATAACATTTGCAGCGTATAGCAAGCCGTTGTTCTTTGTTACCAACTATAACTTTCTACAAAACAAACGTAGTTTTCCATACAGATGAGATAACAATGAGGGAACTATAACAAACTAACACTGTGGCTTTTTTGATTTTAAGAATTGTAATAAAAGAATACGCGAAAAATTTATTTTTCGCAACAAACAACGGCTTGCAAATATGTTTTAAGAATTAGAAATTAAGAATTACAAAAATTGCCAATTGTCAATT
>JAYTIA010000622.1:0-8472 GCA_043732145.1 Saprospiraceae bacterium | reverse complement strand
AGTGGGTCTATCATCTGAAATCTAATAACGTAAGATTCTGGTGTTTCGTTTGGTTTTGGTTGAAAATTATTAAAATAATAATTAACGAAATCTAATTTAATTATAGTGAGGCAAAGGTAAAAACGTTTTTATTGTCCAAACTCTTTATTGAAAAATCGGGTATAAAATAAAAAAATGCCGGTAACGCCGACAGAAATAGCGGCATCGGCGATATTAAAAATAGCATTGAAAAAAACTTTTCCGCCAATCATCGGTAACCACTTCGGATAATGGCCGAGCGGAAAATAAAGCATATCCACGACACGCCCTTGCAAAAAACTTGAATAACCGTGTCCGAAGCCCACAACTTTTGCGGGACCATAAATACAAGTAAAATCCGATTCAGAAAAAACGAGTCCGTAAAAAGCGGAATCAATCATGTTGCCAATCGCACCGGCCAAAATTAATGCGTAGCATATCGCCAAACCAACCGGAAATTTTCTTTTTGTATTGAAACCGAAATAAATCATCGCGCTGATAGCAACTATTCGAAAAATACTCAGAGCTAATTTACCGTATTTTCCGTTCAGTTCCATACTAAAAGCGGCACCTGCATTTTCTTGAAAATTCAGTTGCGCCCATTGTTTGCCGCCGAGCAAATAAGTTTCACCGTAACAAAAGTGCGTTTTTAAATAAATTTTTAGCCATTGATCGAATAATAATATTAATGCGACAAGGGATACAACCAAATATTTGTGATTCATTATTGAGCTATTGGGTACATAGGTATTAGGTATTAGGTTTTGAAATTTAATACCTAATACCTAATATCTTTTTCATGGCTTATTAAAAAACCGTGTATAAAATAAAAAAATGGAGATAACACCGATAGAAATGGCAGAGTCGGCAATATTGAAGATAGGTGAGAAAAATATCTCACCGCCCAAAAACGGCAACCACGACGGAAAATGTGCTATCGGGAAATACAACATATCCACAACACGACCATGTAAAAAACCGGCGTAACCGTGTCCGAAGGAAACCAATTTTGCAGGACCTTGCAAGCAATGATAATCGGAATCGGAAAAAATCAAACCATAAAACGCGGAGTCCAACATATTACCCATTGCACCGGCTAAAATAAAAGCATAACTCACCAATAAACCTTTCGGCACGCGTTGCTTAATATTTAAGCCCATATAAATCATAAATCCGATAGCGATGAGTCGAAACAAACTCAAACCGAGTTTACCTAAATTACCGCCATATTGCCACCCGAATGCAGCTCCAATGTTTTCAACAAAATTAATTTGCGCCCATGGTTTGCCGCCGATTAAATAATTTTCGCCGAAACAAAAATGCGTTTTGATATAAATTTTTAAGGTTTGGTCTATTACTAAGACCAAAAAAATTATCAACGTTACTATAGACTTATTTTTCAATTGCAGAGATTTAGTATGTATCAGCTATCAACAGTCAGCTATCAACTTTTTTTATGATAGCTGATAGCTGACTGCTGATAGCTGAAAAATTCTGCAAATTTAGGATTATAAAATTGCTTTTGGAGACTGTACTTAAAAAATTCTATATAATCACAAGAAAAATTATTTTACAACGTTTTTGTATTAGCCTTTAGCTTTCAGCCTTAAGAGTCACTTTATCGGCTGTGAGTTGGCAGCTTACAGCTCACAGCTAAAAAACATAAACAATGAAAAAAACTTTTTTGCTCTTTATTTTATGCTTCTATTCGATGGTTACTGTTTTAAAAAGCCAAACGACAACTGTTTCAAGTGAATCTGCGGCTAATAGTCCGAAAACTGAAACTAAAAAACATCACGCGAAAAAAAATAAAAAAAAACCGGTATTACCCAAGGATGCGATGCCGGTAATAAGTTTTGATACTTTAATTTATGATTTCGGCAACGTAAAAACGGGCGATGATCCGATTCATATTTTTAAATTTAAAAATACTGGTAATGCGCCGATGAATATTGAATTGGTTTCCGGTTGCGATTGTACCGAATTAGATTGGACGAAAGCGACAGTAGCACCGGGCGCAACAGGATTCGTAAAAGCCACGTTTCACACCAAACGCGCCGAACCTGAAGACCATAAAGTGCCTCTAAAAAAATATATTGATATTATTTTAAAAGAAAAAAATCCAAAAAATGATTATCCGATTATCGAATCATTGACGTTCAAGGTGTTGATTGTCGATTGAAAAATAGAATATGGACTTACTGACAATGGACTTACTGACGATAGACTGTCAATTGTTTATCGTCAGTAAGTCCATTGTCAATAAGTCCATGTTAAATACTTAAAATTTTAATTTCTACGCGCTGATTTTTGCGATTGGCATCAGGCGATATTTCATTGACAAGAGGCTGAGTTTTGCCGTAACCTTTTATTTTTAAACGGTTTCTATCCATCCCTTTATTGACAAAATAATCAGCAACCGCTTGAGCGCGGTCTTTTGATAGTTTCACACCCGACTCGTCGTCAATGACTAAATTCGTATGTCCGCCAATTTCTACAATCAGATTCGGGTTAGTTGACAAAAAATCATACATCACATCAAGTGAAGGATAGGACTGCTTGTCTATCGCTGCGGATTGTGTTGCAAATTGCAAGTTTTCAATTTTCAGAATTTTTCCTTCCGCAATTTTAATTTTCGGTTCCATCGGAACCGACACAGTCGGATCAGGGTTTCGTCTCGGCGTGTCCACCGGTTTCACATCAGGTTTCACTGCAATAGAGGTATTTGTATCCGGTCTAGATTTGGGTGCTATCGGTTTAGGTTTGGGTTTTACTTGCGCAACTACCGGCTCCTGTTTTTTTTCCGGTACAATATCTGAAGCATTATCAATCATCAGATTACCGTTATAAGGAAATAATGTCGGTGTTTTATAAAAAATTTCAAAACTTATATAGTCATGTTGCAATTTTGGTTTGAAAGTAAAATCTTTTTTTTCCCAAGAAGCATTCACAATTTCTGCGGTTTCTCCCAATAATTCATCTTTACCGCACGGACTTGAACCGCCCCAAATACGCAATACGGTCGGTGTTATATAATTCACCTCGCGGCGCGTCAATTGGCTTTGACTCATATACAACTCGGAACGACAGACAAAAATACTGAACCGATAATTTGTGCCTTTAATTATCGGCGATTTTAATTTTTGCCCGACAGACTCCCACGTATTTACGTCTCGCGTGACTAAACCGACATAAGTTTTACCGTTCTGTGCCGACTTCATCACTTGAAAACTACCGGGTTGAACATCGGTGGGTGATTCACCCGGAAAACCGCAATCGAACCAACCTTGCGGCGGATGCGCCATGCCGGGATAATCTTCAAAAGACGGATTATCTAATTTGATGATTTCCGGTTTTTGCGCATAAGTACTGCCTATTACCAGTACAGACACAGCTAAAGCAGAGAAAGTTTTTCTATACACCATTGAGGAGATCAAGTGAATTTTTTAAATGATGAAACTACAACTAACTAAACGCATTTAACCCCGTAACATCATGTCCGGTAATCAATAAATGAATATCATGCGTACCTTCGTAGGTAATAACCGATTCAAGATTCATAATATGGCGCATAATCGGATACTCTCCGGTAATACCCATGCCGCCATGAATTTGTCGCGCTTCGCGGGCAATGTCCAAAGCCATATCTACATTATTGCGTTTTGCCATCGAAATTTGTGCCGGTGTAGCTTTGCCTTGATTAGCTAAAGTACCTAAACGCCACGCCAACAATTGTGCTTTTGTGATTTCGGTAATCATTTCAGCCAGTTTTTTTTGCGTTAATTGAAATTGTCCAATAAGTTTGCCGAATTGTTCGCGCTCTAAAGAATAACGCAAAGCTGAATCGTAACAATCCAACGCTGCACCAATAGCACCCCAAGCAATACCATAACGCGCTTTAGAAAGACAAGTTAGCGGTCCGCGCAAGCCAACAACACCCGGCAAAACATTTTTCTTCGGCACATGCACATCTTGAAAAACTAATTCACCCGTAACCGATGCGCGTAAAGACCACTTACCGTGAATTTCCGGCGTTGTAAAACCCGGCATACCGCGCTCGACAATTAAGCCGATGATTTTTCCGTCCTCGCGTTTCGCCCAAACAACGGCAATATCTGACACCGGCGCATTGGTAATCCATAATTTCGCGCCGTTTAAAATATAACTGTCACCGTCATCTTTTACATTTGTTGTCATGCCGCCCGGATCAGATCCGTGATCGGGTTCCGTTAAACCAAAACAACCAATGAATTCTCCGGAAGCTAATTTCGGCAAATAATAATGTTTTTGTTCTTCACTGCCGAATTTATAAATCGGATACATGACCAAAGAACCTTGTACAGATGCCATAGAACGAATGCCGGAATCGCAACGCTCTAATTCTTGCATGATGATGCCATAAGCGATTTCATCGAGACCCGCACCACCATATTCATGGGGAATCGTCGGACCGAACGCGCCGATTTCTCCTAAACCTTTAAATAAATGGACAGGGCATTGTGCCCGTTGCGCATATTCTTCTATAATCGGGCTGATTTCTTTTTTTACCCAAGTACGCACCGATTCTCTGATAAGTTTGTGTTCGTCGGTGAGTAAATCATCTATCAAATAATAATCATGGTGCTGATAGCGATCTTCTTTCGCCGATTTTTGAATAGTATCGTGGTGTGTTGCGACCTTCATACCCTATTTTTAATTTTTTAATTTTTTCTTAGAGACTAATTTTTTCTCTTCCGTCAATCTTAAAACGGTTTATTAGTAAAGTTTATTTACTAAAACGCTAATTTTGCCCTTCATTTTTAATTAAGTTATAAAATTATGCAAAAATCTCCGGATATAGATAGTGTTGACAGACAAATTTTAGCGATATTGATGCAGGATTCAAATACGCCGTATTCGGAAATAGCCAAAAGAATTTTCGTTTCGGGCGGCACAGTTCACGTCCGAATGAATAAACTAATAGACATGGGTATTGTGACTGGTGCTAACTTAAAGGTAGATTACGCCAAATTGGGTTACGATGTTAGTGCGTTTCTCGGTATTTTTTTAGAAAAAAGTTCTTACTACGATGAAGTTGCTGCCTCATTAGAAAAAATTCCTGAAGTCGTTGAGGCGTATTATACGACAGGTATTTACAGTATCTTCACAAAAATTATTTGCCGCGATACTGCCCATTTAAAAGAGGTTTTGCATGATAAAATTCAAAAAATTAACGGCATTCAGCGTACGGAAACTTTTATAACGTTGCAAGAAAGTATTAATCGCCCAATTGATGTTGTGTAATAGTAATGATGAATGATGAACGATGAATAAAACAATCTATTCATCGTTCATCATTCATCATTCCCATAAATCATTCCCCAAATTTTTTTTGCGAATACCAAAGCGTGTTTCCCGTCACCGTGAATACAAATTGTTTCTGCGGACATAGGAATTTTAGCACCGGAAACTGTCGTCACTTTTTTATCGCGTATAATTTCCAAGAGTTGTTTCACTGCTTCTCCCACATCTTCAATCGAAGCATTTTTTTGAGAACGCGGCGTGAGTGTACCGTCGTTTTGATAAGTGCGATCGGCAAAAACTTCATTCGCCGTCTGTAATCCGATTTTTTTTGCTTCTGTGATAGAAACGCTGCCGCTTAATCCGAATAAAATCAAACGCGAATCTATTTTTTTTATAGTTTTTGCTATTAACTGCGCCAATCGTGCATCACGCGCCGACATATTATACAAAGCACCGTGCGGTTTTACGTGATGCAAAGTAGTGCCGGCATCTGTACAAATTTTTTGTAAAGAAAAAATTTGTGTCGTAATCCAATCCATTAAAACAAGATCCGAAACTTGCATTTCTGTTCTGCCGAAATTTTCTTTATCCAAAAAACTCGGATGCGCACCAATTTTTACTTTATATTGCACACATAAATCTACGGTGCGTTTCATCATATCCGAGCCGCCGGCATGAAAACCGCAAGCAATATTAGCACTGGTGATGAAAGGCATTATCAAAGCATCGTCAGACATACCTTCGGCGAGATCGCAATTAATATCCATTATGTTGTAGTTGGCAATTAAAACTTACTCCAATTTATAGTGTGAATAAGCTGAATCCTGATGCTTTTTGTAAGTACCGTATAAATTTAAAATGTGATTTTGTATTTACAAGGTAAAAGTAAAAAAATGTTTTGGATTACTGTGAAAAATATTTCGAGATTTCTAAATCGTGTTTTTAAATTTGACTTTTTTGGCGGTAGGTTTATTTATCCGAACAAAAATTACTATACATCTAACTAAAAAAATTATTATAAAAATTAAACAAATAGTTTTTAATTATAAAATTTCGTTACTTTTGTTTGTTCTTGCAGTAATATTCTCGAAAATTAAAAACTAATAACCATGACAGATAGAGCTATAAATACGGCGATTGTCATTAAATATGGAAATCGTACAACTGAAGATGTTTCTGTTTTATTAAATAGAGAAAATGGTTTTAAAGTTCGTGAACAATATAATTTAGGAGAAATAGACTTTGAATGTTGCGAATGTAAACAGTCATTAATTATTAGTTACAGATATAGCGTTTACCTCAAACACAAACCGAACTCTAAAGAATGTGCTTTAAAGGATGAAAACACTGCACAAGAATTAATTGATGACATAAATAGATCGAATTTATCAAAAGAAAGTCCAAGGCATCTTGAACTCAAACATAAACTCATAGAAAAACTTCAAAATAATGGAGGTATTACTGAACTCGAAAGTGAACAATATATATCCAATGGAAAAGAAAGAAGAAAGCCAGATGTATTTTGTGATTATAAAGGTTTTAAAATAGCATTTGAAGTCCAACTTTCAAATATTTCGCAACGCTATATTTTTTATCGTTACAACTTTTACAAAGAGCTTGGTATTTATTTATTTTGGATTCTTGATAACTTTTCCAAGATACATCAAAACCATAAAGATAAGGATATAAAGTACTTAAATGAAAACCAAAATGTTTTTGAATTAAACGAAAACAAGAATAATCCAGCTCTATTCATTTGCAACTATAAAGAACCTTATATATTTGGTATGGAGGTCAGAGAAAAATGGAATAAATCATTTGTGGATTTTAATCTGCACTTCGATAATGACAATTTTCAGGTATATTTCTATGATTTTAGAGCACAAAAGAAAATTATAGAAAAATACTGCATCAATCTAAGATTAAAGAAAGAACAAGATGATGATGAACAACGAAAATTTGAGAGAAAAAAAGAATTAGAGTTGCAAAAGTTAAATTCTATATTAAAAAAAGAAAAACAAGAAATATCTGAAATAGAACGCAAAAAAACTCCTTGCTCAGGGAAAAAGACTCTATTGAAAATGATATAATTTTTAAAAAAAAAGTCGTAGAAAACCCAAAAATTGAAATAGAAAAACTTTTGCATTATAATAGGACAGGTTATGGTGATTCATACAAATTTTTTGATTCAACACAAGAGATAAAAAGTAAATTTAGTAGAATTTCACAAAATAAAAATACCATAGATACTGTTTCTCAAGGAATCCAAAAATATCAGCAGGCCTTAAATTTATTAAACGAATTGAAATCAATAACTTTTCATGGAATTGAATTTAAAATAATTGATCCAAAGAAAAATCGTCAATATATCATTGATAACAGAAAACGATTTAGTATCGCCTATTCAAGTACAATTAATACAGAGGGCATAAAGATTATTCGAGAGGATAAAAATAATACATTCGAGAAATTTTTAAGTACACCCGAAAAATATTCATTTTTAATAAATCTTAGGCAACAAATACAAGATTATGAAAAAAATATCTCTGAAAGAAACAAAACAATTGAAGAATTAGAGCTTGCTAATGAAAGTATCTTTAATGAGTTAATAATTGAGTTTAATGAATGGACTGCAATTGAAAGAGAACACCTTGAAAATAAAATTCAAATACTTGAAAATGAAATTAAAGAATTAGGAGAAAAATTATTTAGGCTAAATGTTCAAGGACTGTATTTAGAAACTAAAATAAAAAATATTGAAGAAGGCGATATAGATTTTAATGAAAGTTATTGATAGCATTTAAAATCATAAATAAAAATAAAAAAGCACCTACCCGAAACCAATCGAGCAAGTGCTTTTTTATTTTTAAGCTATCAGCTATCAGCCGTCAGCCGTCAGCTTCAAATTTTTAGAAGCTGATAGCTGATAGCTGATAGCTGATAGATATTATACTTTCACCAAGCCTTTTGCTTTTTCAATCACATCTTTAGAAATACCGGATTATTTGTTTTTATATTTGAACAGGTCTAATAACGTTTAATCAATCTATAAATAAAAAAAGAGTTGTGAATTGTCATATAGAACAATATTAAAAGCATAAGAAAATAAGATTTCGATTGAAAACCATATGTAAATAATCGGGAATTTTTTTGGGGTTAGCAACATCATGT
>JAYTIA010000621.1:0-8495 GCA_043732145.1 Saprospiraceae bacterium | reverse complement strand
ACATCAAGTCGTCGTGAAAGACAATACGAGTTTGTGCGTTTCATCGGCAACAACGGCAACTATTCCGGCAGCATTGAATGTGCCGAGCGCACCGAGCGCGAGTTATTCAACCATAAATTGCGGCGTAACGAGCGGAACAGTAACGGTAACAAATCCGACAATCGGTGTGAGTTTTAGTTTTGACGGCGGAAATACTTTTCAAGATGCCGCCACTTCATCGGCATTTAATACCGGCACATCACACCAAGTAATCGTGAAAGATAAAACGAGTTTGTGCGTTTCTTCCGCAACAACGGCAACAATTCCGAATGCTTTGAGTGTGCCGAGCGCACAGAGCGTGAGTTATTCTGCGATTACTTGCGGCGTAACAACGGGAACGATAACGGTAACAAATCCGACAATCGGTGTGAGTTTTAGTTTTGACGGCGGAATGACTTTCCAAAGTTCCGCGACTTCAAGCGCGTTTGCAACCGGTTCGGCTCATCAAGTCGTCGTCAAAGACAATACGAGTTTGTGCATTTCTTCCGCAACCACAACCACCATTCCGAATGCTTTGAGTGTGCCGAGCGCGCCGAGCGTCACTTATTCCGCCATCACTTGCGGCGTAACTTCCGGAACAATAACGGTAACAAATCCGACAAACGGCGTGAGTTTTAGTTTTGACGGCGGAAATACTTTTCAAGATGCTGCCACTTCATCGGCATTTAATACCGGCACATCACACCAAGTAATCGTGAAAGATAAAACGAGTTTGTGTGTTTCTTCCGCAACAACGGCAACAATTCCGAATGCTTTGAGTGTGCCGAGCGCACCGAGCGTGAGTTATTCCGCCATCACTTGCGGCGTAACAACGGGAACGATAACGGTAACAAATCCGACAATCGGTGTGAGTTTTAGTTTTAACGGCGGAAATACTTTTCAAGATGCTGCCACTTCATCGGCATTTAATACCGGCACATCGCACCAAGTTGTTGTTAAAGATAAAACGAGTTTGTGCGTTTCTTCCGCAACCACAGCCACCATTCCGAATGCTTTAAGTGTGCCGAGCGCACCGCAATTTACAATTACGCCGCCGACTTGTGCCGCTCCGACAGGAACTATCACAATCAATTCACCCTCAAGCGGCGTGACTTATGATTTCGGTGACGGAAATGGTTTCAGACAGAGTAATATTAAAAGCGGATTGGGCACCGGCGTTTACGCGCTTTTCGTAAAAGATTTAAACAGCGGTTGTATATCGCCTCAAAGCACCGCCACTATTTCGGCACCGAATGTAGCGGCGCCGACTTTTTCCGCTTTGCCCGCACCGAGTACAATTAATTGTCCGGCAACACCGAGTTTCACGACTCCGACGGCTCAAGATTTTTACGGCATAGCTTTGACTCCGACTTCAACGGACAAAACGACTGCCGGCTCTTGTGCCGGCAATTATTCAGTTACGCGCACTTGGAGCGCAACGGACGGTTGCGGAAAAATATCAATGACAAGTCAAACAATAACCGTGATTGATAATTCTAAACCGACTATCGCGCCGCTTCCGGCTGAAAGTACGATTGATTGTCCGCTATCACCCGTTTTCGCGCAAGCCAAAGCAACCGATATTTGCGGCAGCGTCAATTTAAGTTTCGCGGATGTAACGACTCTCGGCAATTCTCCGAACGCTTACACGATAACGCGAACTTGGACGGCAGCCGATGCTTGCCAAAACAGCGCAACGGCAAGTCAAATCATTCACGTGCGCGATATGGAACAACCGTATATTTACAAAGACGGGGCGGTTTTAATTTCATCGCAGGGAACGAACTATCAATGGTATCTCGGCAATACGCCGATAAACGGCGAGACAAACCAAACTTTTTATCCGACAACTTTCGGCGATTATAAAGTAAAAGTGACAAATGCATCGGGTTGTTCGAGATTTTCGGAAGCGGTACATTCCGATGCGGATTTCGTTGACAATTGTCCGCAAATACACAAAAATTTCGGACAAACTTGCGACGACGGCAATCCGAAAACAATCAATGACAGAGTGAGAAACGATTGCAAATGTCGCGGCGATTATTATTCGCCGGCAATCGCAACCAAATGTCCGACGAATATAAACGTCGTTTCGACGGATAAATACGGAACGGTCGTCACTTGGAACGAACGCGATATGTTTTCTTCCGTTGCGGGTTATTGCAATTTGCCGAACAGAGACATCAACGTACAACGCACATCGGGTTATTACGCCGGCTATCCGTTTCCTGTAAATACACTTGTCTACGAAGAGTATGTTGCCACCGATGCTTGCGGCAACAAATCGTCGTGCAGCTTTTTTGTGCGCACTTCCGATATTACCGCGACACCAGCAACACTCGCGGTACAATCCGGCGAAAAAGTACCGCACGTCGTATCGAACGCAAACTTTGCACTTCTTCAAAATGTACCCAACCCGACGGATAATTCGACAAGCATCGTATTCTTGTTACCGCGTGAACAAACGGCGCGTTTAATGATAGTGGACATGGCGGGTCAAGTGGTGTTTAAAAAAAGTATAAACGGACAAATCGGTTACAACGAGGTAATTATCACGAAATCGGAATTGCGTGCAAGCGGTATTTTTCAATACCGTTTAAACACGCAAGATAATTCTGCAACAAAACGAATGGTGGTGACGGAATAATTGACAATTGACAGTCAATTAAAAAACAAAAGTCGCGCGAAGAAAAATTTCTTCGCGCGACTTTTTTATGAATGAAAAAAAATCCCGAATTTTCGTCAAGAAAATTCGGGATTTTTTATTTTTTTGTTACTCAACTATCCACTATGCGCCGTGACAATTTTTAAATTTTTTACCGCTACCGCACGGACATGGTTCATTGCGTCCAACTTTGGGTTGTGCATTTATGACAGGAGCAACAGGTAGCGATGATGAACGACCACCAGCAGAAGCAGCAGCCTCACGCATAGCACGACGTTCTTCATCAGCGCGTTCAGCGTCAATATTTGTTACCAATTGTTTTGGTCTTTGTTGTTGCTGACGTGCGGGTACAACTGTATCTTCTTGAACCGTAAGCAACATGCCTTTTGATAAATAACTCGTTACCAAACGATTGATGCGCCCGATGAAAATTTCAAATTGATTGTATGCCTCTACTTTATAAATTACCAAAGGATCTTTTTGTTCGAAACTTGCACCTTGTACGGATTCTTTGAGTTCATCCATGTTGCGCAAATGTTCTTTCCATTCATCATCAATGATGGCGAGTGTCACCGCTTTTTCGATATCTTTCCAAATAGATTTACCTTCTGTAGCAACGGCTTCTTTTAATTCGGCAGCGATGTTTAAGGCGCGAGTTCGACCGTCGGTATATGGAACGGCGATACGCGCATAACGATGTCCTTCATTTTTATAAACTTCACGACACACGGGTAACAACTGATTGATAACGCGTTGCGATTTTTCGTGATAAAATTGGTAAAACTGTTCTTGAAATTCATGCGTCAACTCCTGTGTTGATTTATTCATGAAATCTTGTTCAGAAATTTCCGGATCGAAACCGAGAATTTCCCAACTTGTGCGTTTAAAAGTATTATAATTTTCAGTGGCTTTTGTCTCTGAAACTAATTCGCCGGTGAGCGATAAAAACATTGTGTTTAAATCCACTTCTAAACGTTCGCCACTCAAAGCATTGTAGCGTTTTGTGTAAATGGCATCGCGTTGAATGTTCATCACGTCGTCATATTCCAACAAACGCTTGCGCATGCCGAAATTATTTTCTTCGACTTTTTTCTGCGCACGTTCGATAGATTTTGTTACCATCGAGTGTTGAATCATCTCTCCTTCTTTGTGTCCCATTTTATCCATCAAACCGGCAATACGTTCCGATTGAAACAAACGCATCAATTCATCTTCCAAAGAAATATAAAATTGCGTTGAACCCGGATCACCTTGACGACCGGCACGACCACGCAACTGTCTATCCACACGACGCGAATCGTGTCGCTCCGTTCCAACAATAGCTAAACCGCCTGCTTCTTTCACACCCGCACCGAGTTTTATATCCGTACCGCGACCCGCCATGTTTGTTGCAATCGTCACTGTACTTGCTTGACCGGCTGCTGCTACAATTTCTGCTTCGCGTTGGTGTTGTTTCGCATTCAAAACTTGATGATCAATACCGCGCAATTTCAACATGCGCGAAAGAATTTCAGATTTATCAACGGATTTTGTACCTACTAATATCGGACGACCGGCAGCACGTAATGCGCCGATTTCTTCTACCATCGCGTTCAATTTTTCGCGTTCGGTTTTGAATACAACATCTTCCGAGTCTTTTCTTGTTATATTTCTATTAGTCGGAATTACGACGACATCTAATTTATAAATAGACCAAAACTCGCCCGCTTCCGTTTCGGCAGTACCGGTCATACCGCAAAGTTTGTGGTACATCCGGAAATAATTTTGAAGCGTAATCGTCGCATAGGTTTGTGTGGTCTCACCGATTTTTACATTTTCTTTCGCTTCTAGAGCTTGGTGCAAACCATCGGAATATCGGCGACCTTCCATTACACGACCGGTTTGTTCATCTACAATTTTAACTTCCCCTTCGACGATGATGTATTCAACATCTTTTTCAAAAAGCGTGTAAGCTTTTAATAATTGATTGATACCATGTAAACGCTGCGATTTTATTGAAAACTCTTGTGCTAAAACATCTTTTGTCGCGTGTTTTTCTTCCGGTCCGATGGTTTTATCGGCATCAATTTCCATCATTTTTCCAGTAATGTCCGGCAACACAAAGAAATTATCATCACCATGACCTTTCGACAACCATTCCGCTCCGTATTCGCTCAACTCAACATTTTTATTTTTTTCATCAATATGAAAAAGTAATGGCGCATCCACCAAACCCATACGCTTCGATTGCTCTTGCATATAATTGTTTTCGGTTTTTTGCAAAATCACGCGTACGCCGTCTTCACTCAAAAATTTTATCAACGGACGGTATTTCGGCAAAGCGCGATAAGCGCGCAATAAAGCCATGCCGCCTTCATTTTCTTCAACACCGGTGTTGCCGTTAGCAATCAAGCGTTTGGCATCGGTGAGATATTTATTCGCCAATTTTCTTTGTTCGTCAATCAATCTTTCTACTTCCGGTTTCAGAGCAATATACTCTTGTTCATCTTGACCCGCAGTTACCGGACCGGAAATAATTAAAGGTGTACGCGCATCATCAATCAAAACCGAGTCAACTTCATCCACCATCGCAAAATGATGTTTGCGTTGCACCATTTCATCAAGTGAATGCGTCATATTATCTCTGAGATAATCGAAACCAAATTCGTTATTTGTGCCGTAAGTAATATCACTGCGGTAAGCGTTTATTCTTTGCGGCGAATGCGGTTGATATTTATCAATACAATCAACAGTTAAAAATAAAAATTCGTAAATCGGTCCGTTCCACTCCGCATCTCGACGTGCCAAATAGTCATTCACTGTTACGATATGCACACCTTCTCCTGTCAAACCATTCAAGTATGCCGGTAAAGTAGAAACCAAAGTTTTACCTTCACCTGTTGCCATTTCCGCAATTTTTCCGTCGTGCAAAACCATACCGCCAATAAGTTGCACATCGTAATGCACCATATTCCAAACCACTTCACCGCCGGCAGCCGTCCAACGATTTTGCCAAACAGCTTTGTCGCCTTCAATCGTGATATAATTTTTTCCTTTAGCAGCCAATGTTCTGTCGTGCTCGCTGGCAGTCACAACGAGTGTTTCGTTTTCCGTAAAACGTCTTGCCGTTTCTTTAACCACAGCAAAAGCCTCCGGCAAAATACTTTTTAAAACTTCTTCGATGTGTTGATCGCGTTCTTTAATTAATTCGTCAACCTGTTTGAAAAGCAGTTCTTTTTCATCGAAATCTTCTGTTTCGATGGCAGATTGACGCACATTCGCGATATCTTCATCAATACCAACCAGATGCTCTTTAATACGCGCACGAAAATCTAAAGTTTTTTCGCGCAACTCATCATTGGAGAGGGTGCGATAAGATTCAAAATGTGCATTTATTTCATTAATAGGTTTGCTGTATAAAGCAATATCTTTATCGTTTTTGGACGCTCCGAAAAGCGGTTTTATAAAATCAAAAAAACCCATGTCTAAATAGTTGAAAGTTGAAAGTTGAAAGTTGAAAACTATTGGTTTTCTATTTTCAATGAACATAATTGTCCGGAATATCGCGCAAAGTTACACTTTCTATATGACGGTTTAAAATCAAATTCATTGTGCGAAATGTGTTCCGGTTTTATTTTTCTGCCAAATCGTCAGACGTTGGTTATTGGTTAATCACGGCGCAAGTCTTTCAAGTACCCAAGTATTATTATTTTTTAAACGATAGACAATTCTATCGTGCAAGCGACTGCGTCTGCCTTGCCAAAACTCAATCATTGTGGGTTTTAAAATATAGCCGCCCCAATTTTCCGGTTTAGGTACGGTTGTATTTTCGGGATACATTTCTCGCGTGTGTTTTTCGGCATCTTCCAAAAATTTTCTGTCCGGAACGATTTCACTTTGCGGCGAGGATAATGCGCCGATACGGCTCGCGTATGGGCGCGTATTAAAATAGGTTGTCGCGATTTGTTCCGAAACTTTTTCTATCTTACCTTCAATGCGCACTTGTCTTTGCAGCTCAAGCCAATTGAAACACAAAGCGGCGTAATTATTTTTTTCTAACTCTCCGCCCTTACGCGATTTATAATTGGTAAAAAAGGTAAAACCTTCTGGTGATAAATCTTTTAATAAAACGACACGCGCCGATGGTTTTCCGGATTTAGTAGCTGTCGCTAAAACCATGGCGTTGGGTTCTAAAATTTCTGCTTTCAAAATATCGGCAAACCATTTTTCAAATTGTTGAATCGGATTGGGTAACACATCGCCAATGTCAAGCGATTGTAAACGATAATCTTGGCGTAAATCTGCGATAATTGAGTTCATTTTTTATTTTTTTAACTTTGTCGAGCGTTTTAAAACACATTATTGAAACAAACACGAACCTATTTTGTTTCACGTAATTTTTTCTACAATTTTTATTACATTTGTAACGCCGAAGAATAAATTTCGCTCAACCAATTAATTTGTCAATACGGATCTACTTACACCATTACCCGAATAGATATGAAGAAAAATGTTTTTTTCTTGATTTGTTTTTTTCAAATTTACAGGGTGTTTGCGCAAGCTGATAGTAAAGCTTTACAATTCGATAGCTTGACGCGCGTACTTGCCAATGCACAAAGTGATACCGATCGTGTTTTGATATACGATAAACTCATGTCAACAGCACCGACCGACAAAATCGGTGTTGAATACGGTATGAAAGGTTTTGAATTAGCTAAACGTATTCACTATGATGAAGGGGCGATACTTTGCGGAAATAATACCGGTTTTACGATGGTTCAATTGGATCACTACAAAGCCGCCCAATTACTTTTAGAAACCAAGCATACTTGTGAAATGACGCACAATGAATATGAATTAGCTCGATGTTTATGTTTTTTAGGTTATGCGTATAATTATTCTGATTTCCAAAAGTCAATTACATATTACAGAGACGGTAAAAAATTGATAGATAAATTGAATATCAGTCAAAGTATTTTGCCTATCAATGCAATTATTGGTAATTGTTTTAAAGATAACAATATGCCGGATTCTGCTTTAATTTATATTCAAAAAGGTTATGCTTATGCGCTGAAATCGCCAATACCAATTCCACCGAATTCTTTTTATGTTAATTTTGGTGAAGTGTATTATCAAAAAGGGCAACCGGATACGGCAATGAGTTTTTTTCGCCAATCTATTGCGACAGCAAAAAAGAATTAACGGATATTAATAAACTTGCCGACGAATATTTCCGATTGAGTTATCACGGTTTACGCGCCAAGAACAAAGATTTTAATGCTGAAATGATTACCCATTTCGATAGAACGATTCCTAAAATAGAAATCATTCCGCAAGATGTCGGTCGCGTTATTTTAAATTTGATAAATAATGCGTTTTATGCGGTGAATGAAAAACGTATTTTGGACAACGAACGACGGACGACGGACGACGGAAATAAAAATATAGATACCGAAATTTATTCGCCGACCGTCACTGTAACAACTTTGAAAACAGACAACGCGATTGAAATTCGCGTAAAAGACAATGGTATAGGTATGTCGGAAAGTGTACGTGAAAAAATTTTTCAACCCTTTTTCACTACTAAACCGACGGGACAAGGAACAGGTTTAGGTTTATCGCTCGCTTACGATATAATTACGAAAGGACATGGCGGAAGTTTGAAAATGAAAAGTACGGAAGGTGTTGGAAGTGAGTTTATAATTCAATTCACTTTAAGTGCTACATCATCAAACTTATAGAAAAATACCAAAATAAGCATCACGAAAAATAAAATTATAGTATAAGCCAAGCCCCAGCGCAAATTAATAGCATCGCCCAAAAAACCGATGAG
>JAYTIA010000620.1:0-8508 GCA_043732145.1 Saprospiraceae bacterium | reverse complement strand
TGTTTGCGGCACAATCTGCTTCAACGGCAACTGTTACCGATTTAGTTGCAAGTTATAAATTGAACGGCAACGGAAAAGATTTTACCCAATTCGGCAACGACGCAACGGGTGGTAACGCTACTCCAACGTCTAATCGTTTCAATTTGGGTGCTAATGCAATGAATTTTACGGGAAAAGATTCATTAGTTGCACCTAATTCAATTGCACTTCAATCTGATAATACAACGATTGCTTTTTGGGTGAAAGTAAATGCACTGCCGGCAAACGGTGAAGTGTATTTATTATCGAACGGCGGTTGGCAAGAACGTTGGAAAATTTCTTTACCCGCACACGGTAAACCGGTTTGGTCAACAAACAATGTCGGCACCGGTAATTCGGATATGGATTCCGGCGACGGCAACGCACTGCCTGTGGGCGTGTGGAAACACCTTACCATGATTCACGACGGTACGAATGATAAAATTTATATTGATGGCGTGAAAAAAAATTCTAAAGCTGTTATAGGCGCGCTCAAAAAAACGGTTCAACCTTTCGGCATTGCATACAATCCGATTGAGAGTGGTGCTTATTTCAACGGCAGTCTCAGTGATATTTTGGTTTACAACCGCGCACTTTCAGATGCAGAGGTGACTTCACTTTTTGGCGTACAAAATACTGCACAAAGTTTGACTGATTCTATCGTGGCAAATTATCCGTTCAATGGTTCGGGTACAGATATTTCTAATTACGGCAATAACGCTACACTTAAAAATGTCACGTTAACAAAAGACCGTTTCGGAAAATCAAATAAAGCAATTACGGTATCAAACAGTACTGCAACGGCTGCGAACTCTCCGCAACTTAATTCACCGCTTGCGACAGTAAGTTTTTGGGTAAAAGTAAACGCATTGCCGGGAAACGGCGAAGCTTATTTATTATCATTCGGCGGTTATCAGGAACGTTGGAAAATTTCTTTACCCGGACACGGTAAACCGGTTTGGTCAACAAATAATGTCGGCACAGGCAATTCAGATATGGATTCCGGCGACGGTAACGCACTGCCTGTCGGTGTTTGGAAACATGTAGTAATGGTTCATGATGGTATCGCCGATAAAATCTATATCGACGGTGTAAAAAAAGCATCAAAAGCAGTGACTGGCAATTTAAAAACTACAAAATATCCATTAGGTTTCGGTTGGAGTCCGATTGATTCTTGTTGCGCTTTCAACGGTTCACTCGATGATGTCCAAATTTACAGCGTAGCTTTGAATGATTTACAAATTGCCGCTCTATTCGCAGCACAAAGCATTGCACCGGTAAGTACCGATCTTGTTGCACCGACTGCACCGCTTAATTTATCAGCGACTGTGTCATTTACAAATGTTACTTTGGCATGGTTGCCTTCAACGGATAATGTCGGCGTGACGGGTTATAATGTTTATCAAAATGATTCGCTGATTTTAACGACCACCAATACTTCTTCGATTTTAGTTGGATTGAAAGCAAATACCAAATTCAAATTTGGTGTCTCAGCTGTTGATGCTGCAGGAAATGAATCGAGTACATCAACCATTCAAGCAACAACTGGTCAAGATCAAACGCCGGATATAATTCCGCCGACAGTACCCGGGAATTTAACGGCACAAGCGGGATCAAATTCCGTTCAACTCACTTGGACAGCTTCAACGGATAACAGAGGGGTTGTCGGTTACGTGGTTTTGCAAGATGGTGTCGTGATTGATACAGTGACAACACTTTCTAAATTAGTCAGTGGTTTAAAAGTTACAACGGCATACACTTTCGATGTTTATGCTTTTGATGCCGCGAAAAATAAATCGGCTCAAGCAGAAGTTACTGTCACAACTTTAAAAGCAATTGATACCGGTGAACCGGGTTTAGTAGCGTATTATCCTTTCGACGGTGACGCAAAAGATGCGACACCTTATGCCAATCATGGCGTTATTGGCGGCAAACCAACTTTTATCACGCACACCGGATTTTCAGGTCAAGCCATTAAATTTAACGGCGGTGATACCATAATCGCAAAAAATGCGGTACAATTAATTTCTGATTACACGACATTCGGTTTCTGGATTCGCGTGGATAGCACAAACCTGAATGACGCAGAAGCTTACATCATTGATTTCGGACATTGGGATCAACGTATGAAAATTTCTTTGCCGCAACACCGTAAAATCGTTTTCACTACCAATAGCAAAAATACGCAGTTCCCTAATGCGATTTCCGATATGGATAGTGGTGATGGATATGATTTGACAAAAGGTATTTGGTGGTATATAACAATGGTTCACGATGGAACGGCTGATTATATTTACGTCAATGGTGTAATAACAAATGCTAAATTTGTTGCCGGAAAATTAAATAACACCGCAAGACCATTAGGTATCGGCGGAAATCCGGTAGATGGCGGACAATATTTCTTCGGTGCTTTAGACAATTTAAAAATTTACAATAAAGCATTGACGGCTGCGGAAGTTACTAAATTATTTAAAACCGGCACTACACCTGTTGAAGACGTTGCGAGTCCGGAATTATTAGCTTTCGTAAAATCCATTTTCCCGAATCCGACAACGGATATTTTGACAATTAAACACGCTTTCACCGGAACAGATGCCATTTTAGTGCGCGTGTTTGATATTGCCGGAAGAGAAATTGATGCCATCAATTTTGCAAAAAATAAAATACCTACCGAACAATTCTCAATTAACGTTGCGAATTATCCGAAAGGCACTTATTTATTAAATTTTGTGCAAGAAGGCAAAAGTTTAGGTGCATTGAAATTTGTAAAAGAATAAGTCTTTGACAATAGACGATGGACGATGGACGATGGAAAAATTACTTTCTTGTCCATTGTCCATTGTCCATTGTCCATTGTCCATTGTCCATCGTGTAATACCTAACCAACCAATGCTAAAAAGATTTACGCAAAATCCCATAATAACGACAAAAGACATCAGCCCGAGTCATGCAGGATTAGTCGTTGAGTGTGTTTTAAATCCGGGTGTTTTTAAGTTTGAAGGAAAAACATGGTTACTTTTGCGTGTGGCTGAACGTCCTGTTCAAAAAGAAGGCATTGTATCGTTCCCGATTTTGAAAGAAGACGGTAGCATGGAAATTTTAGAATTCAGTAAAGATGACCCGAAACTCAATTTATCAGACGCTCGAATGATAAGTTATGACGGCAAGACTTATCTCTCCACAATTTCTCATTTGCGTTTGGTGTGCAGCGTTGGCGGAATAATTTTTAGCAATGAGCTATTAGCTATGAGCAATCAGCCGTCAATTATAAGTAATGAGCCGGCATCGTCGGAAGCTCAAAGCTTATTCGGACATGGTCCATTAGAAACTTTCGGCATAGAAGATTGTCGCGTGAGTTTTTTTAACAACCGATATTATCTCACCTACACACAAGTTTCTGAAAACGGTGTCGGTGTCGGATTGATGCACACGACCGATTGGCGAAATTTTTCGAGAGAAGGCATGATTTTATCGCCACACAACAAAGATTGCGCATTGTTTGAAGAAAAAATTGGCGATAAATATTATTGTTTACATCGCCCGTCCGGTATTTCTCTCGGCGGAAATTTTATTTGGATTGCAGAATCAAAAGACTTAATTCATTGGGGGCGACATCAATGTATTTTAAAAACAAGAGCCGGTATGTGGGACTCTGCGCGTGTCGGTGCCGGTGCCGCACCGATTAAAACGAAAAAAGGTTGGTTAGAAATTTATCATGGAGCCGACAATAACCACCGTTATTGTCTGGGCGCAATTTTACTTGATTTAAAAGATCCGTCAAAAGTTTTGGCGCGGTCGCACGCGCCGATTTTAGAACCGACAGAAAGCTACGAACTCAACGGATTTTTTGGCAATGTCGTTTTCACTAACGGACACCTCGTTAACGGTGATGAAATAACGCTCTATTACGGTGCATCCGACGAAGTTATTTGTGGCGCAACGTTGTCTATTGAAGGGATTTTAGAATCGTTGAATCATTAATTTATAGGGCGTTACCCATTCTATTGCCGTTGCCTTTTCAGGGCGTTGTCTGCACAATTAGAAATTAAATTATACAATATACAAAAAATAAATGCGCTCTGACAGGGCAACGGCAATAGAATGGGTAACGCTCTATAAATTAATGATTCAACGAAATAACCAAATATGATATCCAAATTAAAAACAGAAATAAATTTTTTCGCGTCGCATCCGCTCGGAATGCGTGTATTGCTGCTCACCAATTTAATTTACGCATTGGTTATGCCCGTCGTTGAATTGTTCGTCGGTGCATACATCATGCGCAACTCGTCGGACATTAGTTTAGTTGTAATTTTTCAATTAGCAGTTTACACCGGCATTCCGACAACTTTTATGATAAACGGTTGGTTGCTCAATCGTTTTCCGATTGCGCGCATGTATTCACTCGGAATGTTGTTGAGCGGCGTGTCTATGTTTGTGATGATGTCGCTGCATCAACTCGATACTACCGGTATTTTTTTTGCAGGACTCATCATGGGTTTGTCTTACGGTTTTTTTTGGTCGAACCGCGATTTTTTGGCACTGAACACCACCAAAGACGCAAACAGAAATTACTATTACGGCATCGAAACATTTTTTTATACTATTACCGGCATCGTTGTGCCGCTGGCAGCCGGTGCATTTATTGCAGCCTCCGATAAAAATTCATGGTTCAACGGCAACGGTAATTATGCTTATTATATCATCACGGTTTGTGTTTTTTGTTTGTCTATTTTTGCTTCAATATTAGTGCATCGAGGCAATTTTCAAAATCCGAAAAAAGCACCATTTTTGTTTTTTAAATTCGATGAACTCTGGTACAAAATGCTCGGACTCGCGGCATTGAAAGGCGTTGCACAAGGTTATATTGTCACGGCTCCGACAATGCTCATCATGCGTTTAGTCGGCAAAGAAGGTGAATTGGGTTTGATACAATCTGTTGCGGCTTTACTCTCCGCCATTTTACTTTATATTTTGGGTAGAATATCAAAACCGGAACATCGCTTGAGGATTTATTTAATAGGCTTATCGTTGTTTGTGTTGGGAGCTTTGTTCAATGCCGGACTTTATTCGGCACTCGGCACTATTCTTTTCGTTTTATGTTTAATTTTTGCGCGTCCTCTGCTCGACATTGCGTATTTCCCGATTCAATTGAAAGTAATTGATATTGTTGCCGCAAAAGAAAAACGCAATGAGTTTACTTATATTTTCAATCACGAATTAGGTTTATATCTCGGTCGTTTATTTGGATGCGGTTTGTTCATCATCTTGGCGCGTTATTGGAGCGAGTACGTGGCATTGCGTTATGCACTGCTTGTCATTGCCGCCGTACATTTTATGGGTTATTTTATGATGAGAAATATTTCGAAAGAAATAAATACCGTCGGTGAAGTTCAAAAACTCGACGACGTTTCGAAAAGTTTTTGAAAAAAAACGTGCGAAAAAAAGTTTTTGAAAAAAAATTTGCACGAAAAAAGAAATGACTAACTTCAACATTTATGTTGGTGAATTTTAAAAAAATATGAAGCATAAAATTTCCCTTTTTGTATTCTCAATAATTGTTTTTGGAGCATTCGCACAAAAACTGATGCCTGTCATGCAACGCACGATTGCGCGCGTAGAAAAAATGCCCAATCATCCGAAGCCATACATTTATAAAGATTGGAAACAAACGACAATTGATTTCGATAATTATATTTTCGATTCAAATAGTCCGTATTTTTGGCTTGACAGCACGAAAAGAAATTTTCCGCAAACCACTTTCGGATTTTATACTGCTATGAATGATGTGCGCATGGGACCGAAAATAAATAACGGGGAAAACCACGAGGCACTTGGCGCGTTAGGTGCTGTTCTTGGTGCGACATTGGTGGGAATTGATAAAAGTAATACAGACAATGGACGATGGACAATGGACAATGGAAAAACCTCGTCCATCGTCCATCGTCCATCGTCCATTGTCCAAAAGACTGATTACGTCTCCATGCTCAAAAATTATTTTAACAAAGACAATGGTTGGAATGTAATTATGAATTTCACGAATGAAGGCGCGCACATTGGCGGCGGATACGGCAATGATTTTTGGTATGAAGTGCATAATAACGTGTTATTTTATGCTGTGGCGAATTATTATCCGAATGAACCGGGGTTTTCGGAAATTCAGCGCACGATTGCCGATCAATTTTATCGTTCCGATTCAGTGATGGGTAATAGTTACAGTTATTCTTTTTTCGATTTTAAAAACATGAAGCCCGGAAAAAATCAAATTCCGACACAAGAAGATGTGGCTGCGGGATATGCTTTTATTTTGTATTCGGCATGGATAAAATTCGGTGATGAAAAATATTTACGTGCTGCTAAAAATGCAATGAATGTTTTGTACAATCAAAAAGAAAACCGTTTTTATGAAGCCATGATGCCGCTCGCTGCGTACATTGGTGCGCGTATGAACGCGGAAGTCGGCACAAATTACGATATACAACGCTTCCTCGATTGGACTTTTAACGGCGATGCTGTCGGCAGAGAAGGTTGGGGTGTGCTTGCCGATAATTGGGGCGGTTATGATGTGAGCGGTATGCTTGGGAGTACGATTGATCATGGCGGTTACGGATTTTTGATGAATACTTTCGGTTTAATGATACCACTTTCAGCCATGTTGCGTTACGATCCGCGATATGCACGCGCAGTCGGCAAGTGGGCATTGAACGCATCAAATGCCGCGCGTTTTTGTTATCCTTACGATATGCCGGATTCTTTGCAAGCCATTCCGCAATTCAAAACCAAGACAAAAAATGTGATTGCATACGAAGGCATCATCAAAACATCTTCGTATCCTAACCACGAAGGCAAAACACCTTTCGCACAAGGCGACGGACCGCAATGGGTGGCCGGAAATCCGCCGGAGACGATGTTTTCTTTGTATGGCAGCGCACATGTCGGCATTTTCGGCGGAACAATTCAAGAAACAAATGTACCGGAAATTTTGCAAATTGATTGCCGAAAAACGGATATGTACACCATGAGCTATGAGCCTTTAGCCGTGAGCAATGAGTCGCGAAAAGATGCTATCGAAAAGCTCAAAGCTCAAAGCTCAAAACTCAAAGCAAATAACAATCCAACGTTTCTGTATTTTAATCCTTATGCTGTCGATAAAATAGTTAAAGTAAATGTCGGTAAGAAAAAAGTAGATGTTTACGATACGGTAAGCAATTCTTACATCAAGAGAGGTGCAAAAGGAAAAATTAAAGTTTCAATGCCGGCGGATGCAGCGCGAATTTTAGAATTTAGAAAACCGGGGTTTTAATACCGGTTTTATCATCAATTGGTTTTTAAAAAAGTAATTGAATAATAAACGTTAAATAAAAGCCGGTTAAATAATTTAAAACGCCTTACTCCATAACAAGAATAGGGCGTTTTATAGTCTCGCACGTTATTGAAAAATTAACTAAACATGCACCAACCTTGTAGCATAAGTCGAAGGTTTCAATGACCCGGTGAGTAATTTATCTTTGGAAGGAACAAACTGCCAAGGTGTTAATTGATGTGCTTGGTCGAAAGCATTTTTTTCTGTGTACAATTGGCGATACGCAACAGGTGTTCGTTGACGATATTTTTTAAATAAGCGATTAAAATTAGTCAGGTTGTTAAAACCCGATTTATAACAAATTTCGCTGACGGTTTGGTCCGTATCCAATAAAAGTTTACACGCATGACCGATGCGCACATCTACTAAAAACTGCGTGAAGCTTCGAAAAGCATATTTTTGAAAAAAATGACTGAATGCTGAATCACCCATATTTACTTGTCCGGCAACATCGCCTATCTTCAATTCCGGTTTTGTAAAATTTTTAAGAATATAACTGTATGCGACTTGAATACGTTTATCGGCGAAGCGCCCGGAGCCGGTTGTGCGCGTTTCAGCATCTGAAAAACCTTCACTCGACAAAAAATGCGTTTCGGTGGAACGAGACAGTAAATCGAGCAGTTGAAAAAATTCAATCACATTCGTAAAACCTTTATCTTCCGTCAAATTTATCATAAATTGCATGGCTTCGTCGCGAGTTTTTCCGTGAAATTTAATCCCTTTGCCGGAATCTTGTAAAAGTTTACTGATTTTACAAAAGCGTTCCTTCCGAAAAAATTGCCCATTAAACAAATCGGAAGAAAATTGAATGGTTATGACACGATAATCGTGCCCATTACTTTGCAAATCCGCATCGCCATCCCATTTATGATAAAGATAAGGACCGAGTAAAACCAAATCGCAATCTGTGTATCGCTCCGTAGAATCGCCCACAATACGTGAGCCGGACATAGACGTAACTAAATTTAATTCATATTCCGAATGGTTGTGAATAGGATAATCGAATCCGTTGTTATATGAATCTATAATAACAAATACATCCGGAACTTTAAGCGGTGTTAATTCTTGATAAATATTCATAAAAAAAACTAATTACGAATTACGATTGAAATTTCCCACTAATATAC
>JAYTIA010000619.1:0-8512 GCA_043732145.1 Saprospiraceae bacterium | reverse complement strand
CATTTTCGTTTTTGTTTTTTAAAGAATCGGAGAAAAATAAATTTAGGTGCAAGGTATTTATTTTTTTAATGACAAGAGAATGAAATTGTTTTAACTTTTACGAGTGAACAAAAATAAAAAATTTTTCAAAACGAAAACGAAATTGAAAAATTTTTCAAAACGAAAATAAAATTGAAAAAAATTTTCAAAGCGAAAACGAAATTGAAAAAAATTTTTATAATAAAAGACTGGAGTATTATTCAGATACTTAATTTTATCTCTCAAACAATCTCGCCTTAAAATTTTTTACCGTTCTTTGCAGAAATTTTTTCACCCATGCAAAAAAAAATCAAAAACATAATTTTCGATCTCGGCAATGTCATTATTGATTTAGATATTCCGCGTACTTGGCAATCGTTTGAACATTTGTTGGGTGCCGATTTTCAAGAAGCTTTAAAAAGAACAAATCCCGACAACAATATTTTTATTCAATACGAAATAGGTCGCATCACGGAAGAAGAATTTTTTCATACTTTGCGCGCTTCCACTGATGCACCGGTTTCGATAAACAAGTTGAAAGAAGCGTGGAACGCAATGTTGCTTACGATTCCGAAAGCGCGTTTGGATATGTTGGCGCAATTGAAAAAAAATTACAACGTATGCTTACTCAGTAATACCAACAAAACACACCTCGATTTTGTACACGGCTATTTAAAAACGGTGTACGACATCTCGGATTTTGAAGCGCGTTATTTTCATACACCTTATTATTCGCACCATATTAATCTGCGCAAACCCAACGCCGATATTTATGAATTTGTGTTGAACAACAGCAAAATGAATCCGCAAGAAACTATTTTCTTCGATGATATGCCGGCAAATATTGAAACGGCAAAACAATTGGGTATTCAAGCAGTTTTACATCCGGTGGGTAGAGAAATTACAGAACATGTTGATTGGTTAATTGATTAATTCGTGATTGGTTTCTTATTCAGAATTACCGGAATTGCCGGAATGTCTGCGTAAAATTTATTTCTTAAAAAAGTATACATTATGCACATTTTGAACGTTTCGAAAATTCTGAATAAGAATTTATAAAATGCCTGCGTAAAATTTATTTCTTAACAAAGTACACATTCCGGCAATTCCGGTAATTCTGAAAATTGTTATTCAGAAACCAATAATTTTCAATTACTACATGACACAATCAGACGTTTGCATTATAGGTGCCGGACCCGGCGGAACTGCCACTGCTTTGCGATTAGCGCAATCCGGTATTAAATCGGTGTTGATTGATAAAGCAAAATTTCCGAGAGATAAAGTGTGCGGAGACGGTATGACCGGACGAACGGTAGCAATTTTAAATCGCATAGACCCGGAAATTGTTAATCTTTTAGAAAAAAAAACGTATGCTACCGATTCATGGGGGGTGACGTTTATGATGGATGATAAACGCACTTTTCCGGTGCCGTTCCGGAAAGATTATAATAAAGACAACGACAGAACGCCTTGTATAGTCGCTAAACGCATTGATTTTGATAATCACCTCATCGAACAAGCGCGTAAACAACCGTTGATTACGATTATCGAAGAAAAAAATATTGACAAACACATTTACGCCGACGGCGTTTGGACAATCTCGGATAAAGCCGACAGTTTTCAATTAC
Source organism: Saprospiraceae bacterium (assembly GCA_043732145.1). GTDB lineage: Bacteria > Bacteroidota > Bacteroidia > Chitinophagales > Saprospiraceae > JAAFJT01. The sequence goes on along the minus strand of JAYTIA010000619.1, from coordinate 6,866 downwards.
AATGTAAAATGCTCATAGTTGCCAACGGACCCAATTCGCCGTTTGTACGACACACTGCAAATATCGCCGTTGACCCGAAACATACGGCAGCAGCGGTGCGAGCTTATTACAAAAACGTAAAAGGTTGTCATCCGGATAATTTTATAGAATTGCATTTCTTAAAAGATTATTTACCCGGTTATTTCTGGATTTTTCCGCTGCCCGACGGCGGCGCAAATGTCGGTTTTGGTATGCTGTCATCAACTATCAGCGAGCGAAAAATTAATTTAAAAAAAGCATTGGCAGATATTATCGCTACGCGACCGGGTATTAAAGAAAGGTTTGCGGAAGCACAACTCGATGGAGACATCATCGGTTTTCCGTTACCGCTTGGTTCGAAACGCCACCAGCTTTCCGGCGACGGATATATGTTAGTCGGCGATGCCGCGAGTCTCGTTGATCCTTTGACAGGTGAAGGCATCGGTAATGCCGTTTTCAGTGGTTTTATTGCAGCCGAACAAACGGAAAAATGTTTGAAGGAAAATAATTTTTCAACCGAATTTCTAAAAGATTACGACACCAGAATATGGCGCGTGATGGGAACGGAATTAAATTTGAGCTATCGGATTCAAAAACTCGGCAAATACCCGGCAATTTTTAATTTTGTTTTATGGGCAGCATCGCGCAACGTTCAAATTTCCGATTTGGTTTATGCCATGTTCAATAACGTGGATGTGCGCAAGCGTGTAATCAATCCGATGTTTTGGTTGAAGATGTTGGTGAATGCGAAATAGATGGCTTTGAGCTATGATTTATGAGACACAAACAAAAGTAACTCAAAGCTCAAAACTTAAAGTTCACGGCTCAAAGCTCAAAAAAATGACTTATAAAGTAAAAGAAATTTATTACACATTGCAAGGCGAAGGTGCGCAAGCCGGTCGTCCGGCAGTGTTTTGTCGTTTTACGGGTTGCAATTTGTGGACAGGTAGAGAAAAAGACAGAGAAAAAGCTGTTTGTCAATTTTGCGATACCGATTTTGTCGGCACAAACGGTATCAACGGAGGGAAGTATTCGGCACAACAATTGGCAAAAAAAGTGCGTGAAGTCTGGCGACATGACGTAAAAGGTTATGTAGTTTGCACCGGTGGTGAACCCGCATTGCAATTAGATGCCGCTTTGATAGATGCTTTTCATGCCGAAAATATGGAAGTGGCAATTGAAACAAACGGCACAATTGCATTGCCAAAAAATATAGACTGGGTGTGTGTGAGTCCGAAAGCAGGCTCTGATTGCATCGTTACTTCCGGCGATGAATTAAAATTAGTTTTTCCACAACGCGGCGCGGAACCGGAATTGTTTACGCAATGGACATTCAAAAATTTTTTTCTACAACCGATGGACGGTGCTTTTCAAAAAATAAATTCAGATTTGGCTGTTAAATATTGTCTCGATCATCCGCAATGGCGATTGAGTGTGCAAACGCATAAATATTTGAATATACCTTGAAAGTTTCCGGTTTAACTTCTCTCGATTATCTTTGCAGTGAAGCGGATAAAACCGGTAGAAGAACTTCGGTAATTTATAAATTGTTCATTATTATCTGTTCATTATTCATTACCCATGTTTTCTTTTCAAGTGATTAATTTACACGATTTTTTAAAAACCGAACACAAAGGCGAAACCGGCGCAGCTTATTGGCAAACTTTTGAAGCAAATGGTTTGCGTATGCGCATCGTAGAATACAGTGCCGGTTATTTAGCCGATCATTGGTGTAAAAAAGGACACATTGTGCATTGTTTAGAGGGTGAATTTATTTCAGAGTCGATTGACGGTGAAAAATATACGCTAACTAAAGGTATGACTTATTTGGTTTCCGACAATTTAAGTACGCACCGTTCCATATCTGCCGAAGGTGTAAAATTGCTTATCATTGACGGAGATTTTTTAAAATAGAATTTGGGTATTGAGTATTAGGTATTGAGTATTATTTTATTGTCATTTAAACTTTAAAGTCAATAATAACACCCAATGCCCAATACCCAATGCCCAATACCTAATGCCCAATACCCAATACTTTATGTACAAAGATAAAAAAGTAATCGTCGTCATGCCGGCATACAATGCAGCAAAAACGCTTGCTAAAACTTACGCTGAAATTCCGTTCCCGCTGGTAGACGAAGTTGTGCTTTGCGACGATGCGAGTCGCGACAATACAAAAGATTTGGCGCGTGCCATCGGTATTCAACACGTGATAGTGCATGAAAAAAATAAAGGTTATGGCGGTAATCAAAAATCTTTGTACAATAAAGCACTTGAATTGGGCGGCGATATTGTTATCATGTTGCATCCCGATTATCAATACACACCCAAACTTATTCCGGCAATGGTGAATATCATCGGTGATGATTTATATCCGGTAGTTTTGGGTTCACGCATTCTGGGTAAAGGCGCATTGCGCGGCGGAATGCCTGTTTGGAAATATATTGCCAATCGTGCATTAACGATGAGCCAAAATTTATTAATTAATTATAAACTTTCCGAGTACCACACAGGCTATCGTGCATTTTCTTCGGACGTATTGCGCAGTATTAATTTCAATGAAAACTCCGACGATTTTGTTTTCGACAATGAGATGTTGTCACAAATCGTTTACGCCGGTTACGATATTGCCGAAGTCACTTGTCCGACAAAATATTTTGAAGAAGCCTCGTCCATAAACTTTTCGAGAAGTATGAAATATGGTTTTGGTGTTTTGCGCGTATCGTGGTCGCATTTCTTTCAGCGTACGGGCATCGCTGATTTTAAAATTTATAAAAGACTATAGACAATTGACTTACTGATAATGGATAATGTCAGTAAGTCCAAAAGAAAAACCCCACAGAATTTTCATTCCGTAGAGTTTTTAATTTTTGGTTTGATGTTGCGGAGAGCGCGAGATTCGAACTCGCGTTACAGTTTTGCCGTAAACACACTTTCCAGGCGTGCTCCTTAAACCACTCGGACAGCTCTCCTATTACATTTAAAGGACTGCAAAAATACGCTATTTTTTGATGAATAATGAAGGATGAGTGATGAATGATGAATTTTATTTTTAGATAAGTTAAAATGTAGATAATATTTTACATCCATCCTTCATCATTCTCTTCCACCTTTCAGTTTATTTTGAAGCATTTTTAGCTCATCCCATTTACCTACATTTGCCAAAGCGGATTGTTTTGCCCAAGTCGTCGGGTCGTGCATTCGAAAGCGTGTACCGGCGGTGTGTAAAATATCGCGCAAACGCTGAATATCCGTAGTTGCTAATTGCACAAAAGTTTGGATACCGTTGCGATTCAAGATTTGTGCAATTTTCGGACCAATGCCTTCAATTATTTCCAAATTATCGTAATGCTCTTCTTCAAACGTATCTACAATTTTTATGGCGTTGTAATTTACAATATCATCACTGTTTATTTTACGTATGTGCGGTTCTGAATTTGTTTCCGGTAAAACAATCGGTGTTGTGGCACTTAAATCTGTTGTGGTAATGCCCGCATTTGTACTTACCCTTTCATTTTCGTACGCTTCAGGCGCATAGGATTCCGAATCAATAATTTGTATTTGATCGAAACTGTGATCAATATCGGGCGTAAGTTCATGGACAATTGAATGCTCATCCACATAAGCTGCATAAGGATTTTGCAATTTATCCAAATGATTTTTTAGAGCGTTGTATTTATATTTGGCTTCAGTCCTGAAATTGCCATATTCCGTTATGAGCATTTGCTTATCATTTGCCAAGTTGCTGACCGTTGCGTGGAATGCTTTTCTTTCAGACTCTGCATCGGCATAATCTTTTGAGAACGCGGCAAATTTAGCATCGAAATCGGCAGTTAAATTTTTCAAGGCAGTTTCTAAAGCCATCGTTTTTTCAACAGAAGCAACTCGGAACGTGTTAAAATCATTCAGCAAAGCCAAACGCGATGTCGTCAAGGCGTTGAGCTCACCGGAAAGTTTATTGTATTTCGCTTTCCAATTTTGATGCGCCGTTTGTAACTCCGAATAACTGTTTTTTAAATCGCTGTACTTGGTATTTACACCGGCGTAAGCTTGATTAAGTTGTATTAAAGTTGCGTCTTTTTCGTTATAAATTTCTACTAATTTATTGTAATGCCGCTGACGAAACCAAAACCCACCTACAATACTCCCTAAAACGGCAGCACTGATGACTATCAATAATATGGTGAGTGAAGTAAACATAATGGCGTGCCTTCAAAAAATGTTTGGCGAATGTTAAAAATTTCGATTGGTAAAAATAATATTATTCTGATAAAGTTAAGTAGATAGTTAAGCGGTTTTTCATTAAAAAAGTGAAAAAATCCTAAAGGAAAGTAAAAATGTAAGAATTATAAAACTTTTCTCCCAAATCATGTAACACTATCGTTTTAAGAGACGCTCAATTTTGCATTGTTGAAACTTAAATCAAAAATCAGGAAACACGAAGAAAAGAATTCAAAAATCCTTTATTTTGAAATTTGCGTATGTAAATTACGAAGGTCAGTTAGTTATTACTTAGTATTATTTTGTTCACATTTTTAAAACATTATCTAAATGAATGTACTAGAAAAAAATCAACCTTTCCTCAATGAGGACTTGGTGATCGCTCAAAAAAACCTGCACCGTCGCTCTTTTATGCGCTATACAGGCTACGGAGGTGCGGCATTAGCAGCAGGTTTGTTGTTGAACACGACTGCTTGTAAAAAAGAAACTGTAAACGATGAAGGTGTCAATTTTGGCACAGGCGATTACGCTATTCTTAATTTTGCTTACGCATTAGAGCAATTGGAAGCGGCTTTTTACATTAAGTTGATTGATAGCCCTTATAATGGCATGTCGGCGGCGGAAAAAAGTCTTTTAACCGACGTTCGCGATCATGAAATTGCGCACCGTGAATTTTTTAAAGCTGCTTTGGGTGCGAAGGCTATTCAAGATTTGCAAGTCAATTTTACGAGTATCGATTTCACAAGCCGTGACAGTGTTTTGAATACAGCTAAAAGTTTTGAAGATCTCGGCGTATCAGCTTACAATGGTGCAGGTAGATACATTGCCGATGCAAACTACTTGTTGATAGCAGGTAAAATTGTTTCTGTGGAAGCGCGTCATGCTGCTTATATCAGAGATTTACTTTCCAATGGCTCTTTTGCGGATAGTTCTGTGCTCAATGCTAACGGTCTTGATACTTCAAGAAAACCGCGTGAAGTAATTGCCATTGCTTCCGCTTATGTTACTACACCATTAAATGCGACTACGTTGCCCGCTTAATTTCTTCATCCTTTAAAAAAAATAAAATAATGAATATCTTTGAAATTATAAGTTCTATTGAAGAACATGATCCGGAAATTGCCGCACGCTTAGACTCGCGTCGTGGAGCAATGCGTTCTTTTGCTCACATGACTAAAAAGATTACGATGGCATCTATGCCGTTGGTACTTGCGAGTATGTTTCAAAAGGCGTATGGTCAAACAACAACTACTTCCGCAGTTTTGGATGTTTTAAACTTTGCCCTCACGTTAGAATATTTGGAATACCGCTTCTACCAAAAAGGAGTAGATGCACCTAATTTGATTCCCGTAGGCGCAGCTTTAAATGCCATTACTTCTATTAGAAACAACGAGCAGGCTCACGTAAATTTCCTAAAAACAACTATTACTTCTTTAGGCGGTACGCCTGTGGCGGAACCTAATTTTGATCATACAGGCGGCAAAGGTTCCGGAATGGGTCCTTTCAAAGATGTATTTACTAATTATGGCACTTTTTTAGCCGTTGCACAAGTATTTGAAGATACCGGAGTTCGTGCCTATAAAGGTCAAGCAGGTAACCTGTTGGGTCAAGGAAATATATTAGAAGCTGCTCTGAATATACATTCTGTAGAGGCAAGACATGCTTCTCATATTCGACAAATGCGTAAATTTAATAATTTTGGCGATGTAAAACCGTGGATAACAGGTAAAGACCCCGGCGTTGGTGCAGCTAATTCCGTTGTTCAACCCAGTTATAATGGTGAAGATAATACGACTCAAGCAGGAGTAGCTATCGTCGGCATCGGCGGAAAAGCAATCTCTGCATCTGCGGCATCTGAAAGTTTTGATGAACCTTTGAGCAGAACTGAGGTATTGGCGATTGTGGATCCGTTTATTGTGAAATAAATGGCGTAATTGTTCTATCTCTTTTTTCAAGGAGGTTATTTATTTGATAGATAACCTCCTTTATTTTTTAAATTAATTATTTAATAAGTCAAACTTGTATAGTGCAAATGATAAGCAATTGCGTTTGAACTCGGTGAAAATATGAAGGGTACATACTCCATACACGCTTAATTATTAAACAGATAATTAAGCGTTTTTTCATTAAAAAAGTGACTAAATAGTGCCGAAAAGTAAAAACGTAGGAATTATACAACTTTTTTCCACAGTTATGTAACACAATCCTTTTAAGAAATAATCAACTTTGTATTGTTGAAATGATTTTTTAAATTAAAATCAAAAATCATGGCAATATCCCACACTTATAGTTTAGCATATTCACTAAATGCTTAATTGTCAGCTTTAATGGCAAATGAATGCAACAAAACGTTTTGCATGCCACAAACCGGGCAAGAGAAATACAATTAAGCCGGCTGAATGTGGATGAATATCACATCCTTAAAGAGGGGAAATAAATATTTACATGTTTGAAAATTTATATAATGGAACCACTTAGCATAAATCAAACAATCCAACCGGTTTTTAATCTCTTAAGGTTGACATATGGAATAATGCCTATTGTAGCGGGAGCAGACAAATTTACGGATTTATTGACGCATTGGGAAAAATACCTTCATCCCGACATGGCAGCAATGTTGCCGGTTG
>JAYTIA010000618.1:0-8527 GCA_043732145.1 Saprospiraceae bacterium | reverse complement strand
AAATCAATGTTTAATTCATTTTTCGCAACATGAACATTTCCAAAAGTAATATTCATGCCCGAATATCCATTTGTATTTGTCGAAATTTTAAGCAAATTAGATGCAGACAACGGTATATTTTGTGTAGCATTGGTATGATAACTAAATTCTTTGCTGACATTCCCGACAACAGAACCCAAACAGAATAAGTTGATAAAAAACAATGACCATAAACCTATATGAACGCTGTCACTTGTTTTCGATTTGTAAAATAAACGCCGAAAAAATAAAATCAGGCTAATTGTCGGTATGGCAATTAAGAAAAAAGTATTTACAGTGGCTAAATTAATTTGCCAATTATCTCCTGTAACGTAAGATAAGAACGGAAATGACCAAACTAAACCAATTGAAATGGCTATCCAAGCAACAAATAGGGCGAATAAAATAATACCGCCGATGGAAACAGTAAAAAATTTAACGATTGCGATTATAACCTCCATTACTCTGCCGACGGCAGATGCTGCTGCCGAAGCAAATTGCGATTTGTTATCGGGATTGTTTAAATTTTCAATTGTTTCGCTAACTTTTCCGGCGATACTGTTTACATCAATTGGTTCGCCGCGCATAGAAAGTTTATCGGCTGCTGTTTTGGCTTTAGGCATGATTACCATCAAAACGAAATAAAGCAAAACACTCGAGCCGCCGAGAAACATCATGATTACAAAAGCCAAGCGAATCCAGATCGGATCTTCTATACCAAAATAAGCCGCTAAACCGGAACATACACCACCTACTACCTTATTATCCATATCGCGCATCAATCTTTTACCGGGATTAAAACCGGTTGAAGAGCCTGTGCCTGTACCAATATAAGTTTTTTTATCGCTTGTCGTGCGCGATTTAGTTGCTGCATCTGTAATAGATTCCGCACCGAAATCTTCCGGTTTTCCCATCACGCTGATAGCATTTTTAACGTCTTGCGTGCCGGCAATAATGCGTTTGTTCATACCCTCGCTCATGAGTTCACCCATACGATTTTCAATATCGTGCATAATTTCTTCGTAACCTTCGCTTTGTTTGAAGTGGTTGTGGAGAGCTTGTAAATAATTCTCAAGAATTTTATAAGCTTCATCATCCATCGTAAATGGCATTCCGCCGAGATTAATATTTAGAACCTTGTTCATTTTATTTAGGTTTTTCACAGGGCTTTGCCCTGTGTTGATTGATTACGGGCTGTCAGCCCTTGTTGATTTTTAATTCTTATTTTAGGGCGTTACCCTATTTTATTTTTATAGAGTATTACTCTATTTTATTATCGTAAGGCTTTCCGGCCTATTTTTTTTATACCCAATACCTAAAAGCCTAATACCATTATTTTGTCGGTTGATAATTTACTACATTGTTCACCGATTGTGTAAACTCGTACCAATCGGTTTTTATTTGTTGTAAATATTCATAACCGGTATCGGTGAGTTTGTAATATTTACGCGGCGGTCCAGTTTCCGATTCTTTCCAGGTATAGGTAAGATAGCCGGTGTTTTTTAAGCGCATGAGCAACGGATATAAAGTACCTTCGACGATATCCATGCCGGTGCTTTCGAGTCCTTTTTTTATATCGGACGGATATACGTCTTCATGTTCCGATATAATGGCGAGTACGCACAACTCAAGAACTCCTTTTCGCATTTGCAATTTTGCATTGTCTGTTATCATTATTTTTATTTACGGTTTTATTTTCTTTTTATTAATTTCATGCTTTTTTGAACCACATAGGCACATAGATTTCTATTTGATTTTAAAACCACATAATTACATAGCTCACATAGTTTACTTAATTTTTAATTTTTAATTATTAATTCTTCATGCGCTTACCTGTTTTAATGTATCACAGAGTATCAGAAATTAATTCCGATGCTTTAACCGTTTCTGTCGCTCAACTTGACGAGCAAATGCGTTTTGTTGTAGCGCAAGGTTATGAGTGTGTGACAACGGAACAAGTTTTAAACTTTTTTAAAAATAAAATCCCTTTGCCGAGTAAACCAATTTTAATTTCTTTTGATGATGCACATGTTTCTTTTCAAAATTTAGCTTTACCGGTTTTAAAAAATGCCGGTATCAATAAGATTACGTTGTTCGTAGCAACCGATTTAATCGGTTCGAATCATCCGGATTGCGGAGAAATTATGTCACTTGAACAAATTAAAAATTTAGATTTTACATTTATTGAAACGGCATTACATTCTCATCGGCATCAAAATTTCAAAACTTTATCGCTCGATAATATTCGTAAAGATTTGCAAAAACATATTTCTTTTTTGAAAAAAAATGATTTGCCGTTTTCGGCGGCTTTTGCATATCCTTACGGCGGTTATCCGAAAGATAAAATTCATTTACAAAATTTAAAAGAACTTTTTTCCGGTTTCAATATTGAATTGGCATTTCGTATCGGCAACAGAATAAACCATTTATCTGACACAACGGATTTATTTACACTTAATCGAATTGATATTCGCGGTTCCGAATCTTTTTTCAAATTTAAAATGAAAATGAAATTTGGAAAAATATTTTAGTTGGTTAGTTGGTTGGTTAAACTTTAAATCAACCAACTAACCAACCAACTAAATATGACACAAAGATACGCTCATTACTTACTACCTTGCAATACATAATACTTTACGTTAGTCGTTTCTTTTTTTACTTTCGTCGAATTTGTTTATAGTTTTTTTCTGTGGAAGAAGATTTAAAGTAAAAAATCACAACTATCTTTGTAGTAATGCACAATTTAATTATTAAAAACCTTTAACCTTTATAACTTTCAATTGATTTCTAAACTGCAAGTTACCGTTATCATTACCACTTTTAATGAAGCACACCATATTGAAGCGGCTTTATTGAGTGTTATAGATTATGCAGATCAGATAATCGTAATAGATTCTTTCAGCACGGACGGTACATTTAAAATTATTCAAAATAAATTTCCGAACGTAAAATTATTTCAACGCGTCTATAGCGGACCGTCTGACCAAAAAAATTGGGCGATACCTCAAGCAAAAAATATTTTTGTACTTTTAATGGATGCTGATGAACGAGCAACACCGGAAATGTGGCGGGAAATTGAAAGTATTTTAAACCATCCGGAAATAATTTTCGATGCGTATTGGATTGGCTTCACGCATTTTTTTCTCGGACAACAGGTACGGTATTCCGGTTGGCAAAACGATAAAACAATTCGATTTATTCAACGCGATAAATGTCGTTACAACGACAACCATGTGCATGAAGAAATAATAACTGAAGGGTTGAATATCGGATTATTTAAGTCGAAATTTTTGCATTATACTTTTAAAGATGCTATTCATTTTATAAGTAAACAAGTGCGATATGCACAATGGTCTGCTGAAGATCACGATGCCGATACGCAAAAAATAACTTTATATCATTTGGCACTGAAACCTTTGTTTCGTTTTTTCAAACATTATATCATTAAACTCGGATTTTTAGACGGGAAAGTAGGATTGATTATCAGTTCCGTCGCTGCTTGGTCGGTATTTATGCGTTATGTTTTTTTGTTGGAGAAAAGAAAATTTGATAAATAATACATGTTTAATGATGAATTTTCTCAAAACGGTTTTTATAACTTGAAATAATTCATCGCATCTTCCACAGTTTTTTTATCGCTGCCGATAAAAATTTTATCGCCGGCAATAATCACCGGACGTTTTAGGAAAGTATAATTCGATAAAATATAAGTGCGATAATCTTTTTCGGTGAGCGTTTTATCTTTTAATCCCAAAGCTTTATATTTCTGAGATTTTCTACTGAAGAGCGTTTCATAACTGCTTGTTTTTTCTGCAAGTGAATCTAATTCATCCGGCGTAATGTGTTGCTTTTTTATATCTTGCAGTTCGCAAACAGCACCTGCATTCGTCGCTTTTAATATTTTTCGACAAGTATCACAAGTGGAAAGGTAATAAACCTTCATTTTAGATTTTGGATTTTGGATTTTGGATTTTACAATTATACTCAAATGGCTTAAATCCCAAATCGTAAATCTAAAATCCAAAATCGGTTTATTCAATTAGCCCGCGTCCTTCTTTCACAATTTTATTTTCTTCTTTTAATTGCTTCATGATTTTATCTAAAATACCGTTGACGAAATCTTTACTTTTGTCGGTAGAATACATTTTAGATACATCAACATACTCATTGATCGTCACTTTAGTGGGAATACTTGGAAAGCCAAGCAGTTCGCACACTGCCATTTTCATTAAAATCATATCCACCGCAGCGACGCGATCGGAATCCCAATTTTGTAAAATAGGTTTTATAATTTCTAAAACTTCTTCGTCGCGTTTATAAGTTTGCACGAGTAATTTTTCACCAAAATCAAAAGTTTGTTTATCTTCATCACTGAAACCGTCAATCATCAATTCGTCGGAAGGCATGGCCTTGATTGTTTTTTTCATTGCACCTTCTATCAAAGTATCGTCGTCAATCCAAGACATCGAAAAGTCTTCCATTGTTTCCAAGAAGTTTTCTTCGTTGGATAAAAAACGGTATAAATCTATCAAAACGTTTTTGTGGTCAGTATCCGTAGGCAGTTCAAGCGTCAAATACTTTTGATAAATATCAGTATCCAAAAATTTTTGGTACATTAACCGCGTCGTGTCGCGTTGTTTATCGGGGTCGTACTGAATAAAAGAATAAGACCGCAACGCTTTTTTGTAACGCCCGCTATTAATAAAGCCTTGCAAAATATCATTTTCGTAAAGCGTAGGCGTAAATTTTTTATCGTCATCGCTCGGCGTAAATTTTGCCTGCCGCAAATTATAATCTTTTACGGCATAGTGCGCCACTTCAATGTACTGATACAAATTGAACACATAAAGTTCTAAAGTCTTTTTACCGTAAGTTTGGAAACGACGTAAAAGATCATCGAGTGTCAAATCGTTATCGCGACTTTTCGCATACAGTAACTGCATAACTTTGATGCGAATATGGCGGCGTGAGAGCATAATTAGCTTTGAGCTTTGAACTTTGAGCTTTGAACTTTGAGCATTGAACAGTCAAATAAAAATAACTTGACAGCTCAATGCTGAATGCTAACAGCTAAAAGCTATTTATTTTAAATACTTTTCCTTAATATCAGAAAACTTCGGCAAATCGTTGATGTGCCATTTTTGAATAATTGTTCCGTTTTTAAACAGATACACACCCGGATTAGATCGAATCATTGTTTCCAAAACCGTTTCGTCTGCAGTATAAAACGGATACGCCGATTGCGTTTCGTGTCTGAAATCATCAATTTTTTTCGGCACTTCGTATTTTACAAGCCCTGCGATTTTATAACCGGCTTTTTCAGCTGCTTCAAATAACGGATTTATTTTTTTCTTGAATAAATCGCTGTAATCTTTATCAAAACTGTAAGATTTAATCGTCTCTTCGCGTTTACCAATATGGTCTAAAGATTTTACCACCCTAAAAGTATCAATTTTATTCAACTTCATGCGCACGGTATCATATTTATAAATAGTGTCCGGAACTTGAAAAACACCGGTGGTTTCCGAGCTTTTCATTTTATAACTCACGGCGACAAATAAATAATTTGGCTCAGTCATTAAAGTTTCTGTCACATCATCACCTTTAATATCACTGACGACAAAATCACTTATTTTAGAGTGTGGTACTAACGGTTCGGAATTAATTTTATCAGCTACTTTCCAACCTGTTGAATCATTATAAACCTTGTATAGTTTGTTTTTCATGTAGTCATCGTCGGTCAAAGTTTTCGTTTCTCCTGTCTTACTGTTAGCTAATTTCCAAAATAAAGTTTTTGTATCACCTAATGCTTTTTCTTCCGCTTTTTTCCGTTCAAGAATGTTCACCCCAGGTTTAAAAGGACGAAAATCTACAACCGGTTCATTTTGAAAAGTATTATACCAACAAAAAATTAAAGAGAGTAGGGTAGTGCTTAAGAAAATTAATCGCCTGATACCTCTATGAAATAAAACATGTAATTGCGCTTTAAAAATAAGTAAAATAAAAGCAATCGGCGTAAGTATATACAAATCTTTTTTGAAAGAAGTCGTCGGTTCAAGTTTCAAAAAATCGCCGAAGCAACCGCAATCCGTTACGCGCATATTTGTTTTTACGTAGTCATTTCCCCATTTCGCGAAATCAAAAAAATTGACTTCACTCGGTACATAACCCGTTAAATGCGTATAACCGGTGAGGGCTAAAAAAAATAAATTAAGAATTAAAAAAATCCACGTAACTGTTTTCGGTGCGTGACCTATAATAATTAATATGCCCAAAACAATTTCAAGCACAATCATAGTTATAGAAAAACCAACCACATAATGATCGAGCCAAGAAAAAATGGGTGCAAAGGAAGAAAGAAAAGTGCCGGCAAAAGTTCTTTGAAATTCACCGAAATACTGCTGCATTTTTATAGCTGTTCCTAAGGGGTCAATTGCTTTTACGATTCCGGAGAAAACAAACCAAACACCTACAAAATATTGCAGAAAGGAAATAAAAAAATTCTTTTGTACCGAACGGGTAAGAAATGTGAATATGAGTGCCAAAACAGCAAATCCGATAATCAAAGCAATAAGCGTCATGCTATTATTTTTTTTTGAATCAAAAATTTTGCAAAAATAGGATTAAAAAATGATGAATGATAAATTATGAATGATGAATCTTCTGAAATTGGCAATAAAACAAAATATATCGTTCATCATTCATCATTCATCATTTATTACTATTTATCTATCAGTTCTGCAAATTCTTTTAGAGAATTAACGACATAATCCGGTTGAATGCTTGAAGCGTCTTCTCCTTTACCATGTACAAAGACAGTTTTCATGCCTAAATTTTTTCCGAATAGCATATCGCTGATAGAATCGCCGACAATCACCGATTTTTCAAAATCAATTTCCGGAAAATCTTTTTTTGCCGCATGACCCATGCCGCTATGTGGTTTGCGCATTTTGTCGGTGTCTATATCCGGATGATTAGTAGCGGCATAAATTTTATCTACGCGCCCGTCGAGTAAATCAATCGTTTTCAACATTAAACGATGAACTTCTTTCAAATCTTTTTCTGTCATCAAACCCTTACCGACACCGGCTTGATTTGTGACGATAACTATGCGCCCAAATATTACCGAAAGTCTTTCCATCGCTTTTAAACTACCGGTTACAAAAGAGAAATCATCCCATTTTTTTATATAATCGTTAGGTGTACGTTCATTGATGACACCGTCGCGGTCTAAAAAAAGTGTCCAAGTTTTATCAGGTTTCATTTTTTTAGCTTTCAGCCGTCAGTTTTTAGCTTCCGACTTATTTAAGAAATGTTTAGTAGTACAAGAATAATTATCATTTTGCAACTATCAACTGCCTTAGTAGTTAGTCACATTAATAATGTCATGTGATATATAATCTTTTGAAAAAATTAAAACTTTTCAAAAAGTATGTGTACGCCGATAATAATCAAAATATTATCCGACATTATTAAATTGACTGAATACTTAGTAAAATTGAAAGTTGAAAACTGACGGCTGAAAGCTAAAAACTATCAATCGGACACAAAATTATTACAATTTGGGTTCAAAAAAATTATTTTCTAAAAAATAAAAAATCTTTAAAAAATCTTTAAAAACATTTTGATACTATTTGCAATAAGTTACTTTTGTAATGGGAATGTCCCTCATTCGCAAAAATTATAAAATCAATTCTTTAAATAATTTTTTATCCGGAATTTATTGATAGAATACCGTAAATTTACTTTTGAGCGGATTTTATTTCCATAAGGATCAACATTAAAAATATAAAAAAACATTTTTTCGGGAATTGCAGCCCACTTAATACATGAACATTTCTACAAAAGAATACACTTCTTTTCAGTCGGAGCATATCAATCGTGGAAACGAAGAAGATATTTTTATAGAATTGACAACGCCTGTTGCCGATAATCGTCCTGTGTTTATTGTTGGTTCGTTCAATGATTGGCGTATTGATGAAGAAAAATATAGATTGACAAAAATATCGGCTACACAATTTTTTTATAAATTTTCGACGGAACAACTACAAACGGATAGAATTGAATACAAATTTATTCGAGGTGGCTGGGAAAATCAAGAATTAGATGAATTTAGTAATCCAATTCACAACCGCGTTTTAGATAAAAACCAACGCGTAATACGAATTGAAGTACCGCGTTGGAAGAATTATGGTTTGGCTTACAATCCTAAATACTTACCTAAAATAGAAGTTGTTGATAAAGAATTTTATATTCCGCAATTAAATAAATATCGGCGTGTGGCGGCAATTGTACCGCACGATTATCATAAAACCGGCGATAAAAAGTATCAAGTTATTTATATGAACGATGCACAAAATTTATTCGGTGAATCTTCACCTTATGGAAATTGGGGCATAGATAAAAAATTAGCAGTTTTGGCAGAACAAGGTAAAGGTGACGTGATTATAATTGCTATTGATCACGGCGGTGCTGAACGCACCACCGAATTTATTCCGGTCGATACGCA
>JAYTIA010000617.1:0-3273 GCA_043732145.1 Saprospiraceae bacterium | reverse complement strand
TAAAGAAGTCAAAAAATATAAAGGCAAAATACCTTGTAATTTTACGGTTAAAACCTTTTTTAAGGCGTTTGATAGTCCTTAGCTTGACGGCTATGGTCTACTGACGCAAGTAAATTACAAATCTATTACCCGCGTTAGGAGACGCAATGATAGTCCGCAAAAAGTCAAAAGACTTTTGCGAGCGTTAGTGTTTTATTATTATAACGATGAACACTTAGGTCGATCGGAAGATTGTCAACAGTATTTGCGTTTTTTTTATTAAAAATTACATCCTTGACGAGCGGATAATTTTTCAATTTTTTCAATTCTTAATCGTCTATTAGTAATTATCTTTGCACTTCAAAAAAAATAATTTTTCTCACACTTTAAATCAATTGATATGACGATTGAGCAGTTGAACGGGTTGAAAGACCGCGTCAGCGTGATAAGGAGGTTTCTTTGACGTCGCTCATGCCGAAAAAGAAATTTACGACCTTAAAATAAAAGCAGGTGATCCGGCTTTTTGGATTGATGGTGCGAAAGCGCAGCTTACGATGAAACAGTTGCGCATTTTAGAAAAACGTGTTGCCGATTTTACGGAATTGCAAAATAAAATTGACGATGCCGACCTTGAGTTTGAGGTGTATAAAGAAGGTGATTCGACCGAAGAAGCTGTGAACGCGGCGTACGATATCGCGCTCGAAACAGTTGAAAATATTGAATTCAAATCTACACTTAGTAAACCCGAAGATGCTTTTTCTTGTATTTTAGAAATAAATGCAGGTGCCGGCGGAACAGAGGCTTGCGATTGGACTGCAATGCTTACGCGGATGTATAAAATGTGGGCAGATAAAAACGGTTTTAAAGTTTCGGAACTTAACAGTGTTGAAGGTGATGCTGCCGGTTTAAAATCGGTGGAGTTAGAAATTGCAGGCGATTTTGCCTTCGGTATGCTTAAAGGTGAAAACGGTGTGCATCGTTTGGTGCGCGTCAGTCCTTTCAATTCGCAAGGTAAACGCATGACTTCTTTCTCTTCCGTTTTTGTGCATCCGATGATTGACGATACGATTGAAATTGAAATTCGTCCGGACGATTTAGACTGGGATACTTTTCGTGCGAGCGGCGCGGGTGGACAGCACATTAATAAAACGGAATCTGCGGTGCGGGTGCGACATTTACCTTCCGGTCTAGTTGTCGAATGTCAACAGGATAGATCGCAAATTAATAACCGTGCTACGGCTTTAAAAATGTTGAAGTCGCGTTTATATGAACTTGAATTACAAAAACAATTGGCGGAACGCGATGTGATTGAAGCGAATAAAATGAAAAACGAATGGGGTAGTCAAATCAGAAGTTATGTGCTTGATGACAGACGCGTAAAAGATCACCGCACCGGACATCAATCTAATCAAACTGATTATGTTTTAGATGGCAATCTCACACCATTTCTGAAAGCCTATTTGATGAATAAAACTGTGGGTGCTTTAAATAATGAGGAAGAGTTCTAATGGACTTACTGATTTTAGATTTATTGACTTTAGACTTGTTTTCCAAAATTAGTAAGTCCATTGTCAGTCAGTCGATTCCCGATTCTCATTACCAACACGTAATAATTAAAAATAGCTTCTTCTTTTTTCAAGAAAATAGATATTTCTTCGCAACCCCGGGATAAAAACATTTGACGGTATTCTTCGAGCGTGAATTGATGTGGGTGCAAAATATCGCCGGGTAGTGCGGCAAATACTTTTTTCAAAAAGTAGGAACGGTGTGCATCAATGGAAACTACTAATGTACCGTTGATGCGCACCGTTTTTATTAGAACGTCGATCGCAGTTTGTAAATCATTGACATGATTGATGGCATTTAAACAAAACACTATATCGAAAATTTGTTTTCGGTCAACAAAAGACTCTAACGATTGCGAGACGAATGTGACTTCCGGATAAAAACTGCGTTTAAAATGATCTAATTTTTTTTCGTAATCGTCGATCAAAGGATCTAAAGCTGTGACCTCATGTTGTGGTGTCAGTACCATAAAAATTCCGGCAGGTCCAGAACCGGCATCTAAAATTTTTTGGGCAGGTTTATCCTTCGATAACAATTCAGACAAGCCAATTTCTTCCAATAGTTTCTTCCAATAGTTTTTTTTCCACGCGGCGTAATCGCCGGTATTTTTATTTTTCAGATATCGTTGCCACCAACGAATTTCTGCTGCCTGTGCTATTTTCCAACGTAGGTTCATTTGTGAATTAAAAATTAAAAATTAAGAATTGTCAACTTTTAATTCTTAATGGAATTATCTTTCCACAACCGCCACTGTTAATCGGCTAATACAAACTAATTTGCCGGCGGCATCCGTGATTTCTATTTGCCAAAAGTGCATCGTTCTGCCGACGCGTAAAGGCGTAACTTTTCCAAAAACAAAACTTCCTTCCCTTGCGGAACTTAAATGCGACGCATTGATTTCAATTCCAACTGCTTGTTTTTTCGGATTATCTATGATGCACAACGTTGAAGCATAACTGCCCAAAGTTTCTGCTAATACCACCGATGCACCACCATGTAAAATACGCGCGGGTTGTACCGTGCGTTTATCTACCGGCATTTTCGCTGTAATAAAATCATCACCGATTTCTAAAACTTCAATACCTAAAGTACTCATCATTGTATCGGTACCCAAAGCATTCAATTGTTCGAGATTGGGTTTTATTTTCCAAAGCATAATAAAAAAGTTGTAGGTTATAGGTTATGGGTTTTAAGTTATAAATTAGAAATAAAAATTTTTAAATCATAAGCCATAACTTATAACTTTAAACCCATAACTCCGCAAATATAAGCTATGATATTTTCAAATTCGTCGGGAGAAAAATATTTCCAATGCACATCTTTTTTGAACCATGTAATTTGTCGTTTGGCGTAATTGCGCGAATGTTGTTTTATTTTATCAATTGCCGCTTCATGAGTTATTTTATTTTCAAAATAATCAAAAAGTTCGCTGTAACCGACGGTATGAAGGGCTTGTAAATTTTTGTGTGGCAATAAACTTTTTACTTCTTCTATCAAACCATTCGACACCATGACATCCACGCGGTGATTGATTCGGTTGTATAAAACCTCGCGCGGTATATCTAAACAAATATAAATCGGGATAAAATTTCGCACCACTTTTTCGCCGGTTTGAAATTCCGAAAAAGGTTTGCCTGTGCTTTGTATGACTGATAAAGCCCGCATCAAGCGCACCGGATTATTTTTATCTACTGTTTGAAAATAAATCGGGTCGAGTGACTCGAGTTT
>JAYTIA010000616.1:0-3276 GCA_043732145.1 Saprospiraceae bacterium | reverse complement strand
CGAACTTAAATAGGGATAAAATCCGCTTACTAACTGCCAACGCAAATAAGATTTCCAATCGGCGATCGTAAATGTAGTTAAAGCAGTATCGGCTTTTCTCAAATATTCAGGCTGTCCGACAATAACGCTATCTAATTTTAAATTATTGGTCTTAAACATTTTCAGAAAAGATAAACGCGGTGCGAGTGCGTCAAGTTCTTTCACACTCATCTTATTATAATTGGCGTGTGGGTCTCTTAAATCTTCGATGCGTCGGTGTGCACTTGCCAAATAAGTTTCAATGTCAAAAACAGATTTACAACTTTTTTGCGCTTGAGTTTCCGGTTCACCTAAAAGTTTAAAAGAATTGACGAGATGTTGCTGATAGGCTTTGCGAATACTGACGTTTCTGTCATCAGTATTGAAATAATAATCGCGTTCGCCGAGACCTAAACCGCTTTGCCAAATATAAAAAGCGTATTGATCACTCTGCATTTCATCTTGCGAAGCACCACCACTGAATATTGGACTGCCCAGATAAGTTTGAAACGAAGCTATTAAATCTGTGAGATCTAAAACATTTTTTATCGCATTAATGCGTGCTAAATCTTCTTTCAAAGGTTGAATACCTTGTTTTTCAATTGCCAAAGTATCCATACCCGTTGACCAAAAATCGCCAATTTTTTGTTCAATTGAACCGAATGATGCATTTTTTTTCGCCGCGTCTTCACTCACTTGGCGCATTTTAACGTAAATATCTTCTTGCAAAACGCGACCAATACCCCAATTACTTTCACTTGCCGGAATCGGATGCGTTTTCAACCAACCGCCATTTGCGAATTGGAAAAAATCATCGCCAGGTTTTGTCATGATATCCACATTGCCGGCAACAACGTCATTAGCAACTGTATTATCGGCTACTATGATTTTTTTTTCGACGTTTAAAGTCGGCGCGGGTGTTTTACAGGAAAATATTAAACCGGATAACAGTAGTAAAGCGAAATAGCGCATAAATTCTTTTTTAATAAGGACAACCTTTTCGGATTAAAGTTGCAATTTCCACTCGAAAAAATATTTACAAATTTATAAAAAGAAATTCATTATTCAATCATGATTTTGAATTTTGAATTTTTTTTAAATATAAAAGTGCCAAGAAAGATTATTTTTTTCGCGCTTTTATATTTAAATCGAAAATCGAAAATTTATCTGTGATGATGTGTATGCGTTTTGTGTGAACCGATTAGAGCACCATTTTCGTTGCGCAACAAACCGTATCTAAAAAAAAGTCCGTAAAAATTACGGCTTTGTCCATTATAGTCACCACTTAAATCAGTAAACCCTGCGATTAAACCTAATCCCCAATTTTTACCGAGTTGAGCAAAAATCGTAGAAGACAATTCGAGCATTAAAGGTGTTGACGAATTGAAAACGTAACCGCCCCCAATCGCTAATTCGTTACTGAAAATACCGTATTGACACGCATCCATGGTCACACGCGCTTGTAAAAAGGTTGTCGTATCCGGTCTGAGACTTGTTCTGCCGACTGCCAAACCCACATCAATGACACCAAAAGATTTGCCGACTTCGATGTTTTGGGTAATTCTATCTTGCATAAATCCTGCGCCGGTATAAACGCCGAGCGGCATACTGCGCACATAAAAAGAGTTTTTAACGATACCGATAGAATCTTTTGATTGCGCGTTCATAAATGTTGTCAAGCATAAAAATGCAAAGCAGAGTACTTGATTTTTTGTAAAAAGTTTTTTCATTTTAATTATGTTATTAGATGTGTGACAAATTAAAGTTGTTAAACCAAAATTCAGAATTTTTTAACAAAACTTTAGCATTTAGAAAATTTTCTTGTATAGACTCAATATAAATTTTTTTTTCTAAAATTTTTATAAACTAGATTTAGAAAAAAAGTTAATAATTTGTGGTATATAAGCAATAAATAAAAAAACCTTTCGAAAAGTAATTTTCTATATAAAATCGTATTTTGCGACGCGAATTAATTTAATTATATCTACATCAATCATCTAATTATGAAACGTCGAGAATTTTTAAACAAAACTGCCTGTGTTGCCGGTTTATTCATTGTGCCACGCTATGTTTTAGGTCGCGGTTTTACTGCTCCGAGTGATAAAATTAATTTCGGATTTATCGGTTGCGGTAAACAAAGTGGCGGATTGCAAAATGCTTTCTTATCAACGAATAAAGTACAAGTTGTTGCAGCTTGCGATCCTTTTAAAGCAAAAATAACGCGCTTTATCGCTCAGAAAGAAAAATTCTATGCAAATAAAACAGAAAAAACAGATTTTAAATCAACAGAAGCCCACGCTGATTTTCGAGAATTGATTGCGCGAAAAGATATAGATGCCGTTGTGATTGCAACGCCTGATCATTGGCACGCCGCAATTGCTGTACGTGCTTGTGCTGCCGGTAAAGATGTATATTGCGAAAAACCGTTAGCACTCACAGTGCATGAAGGTCGTGCTATGGTAAATGCGGCGCACAAATATAATCGTGTTTTTCAAACCGGTAGTATGCAAAGGTCTTGGAAAGAATTTCGTCAAGCTGTAGAATTGGTGCGCAACGGTTACATCGGTGATATAAAAAAAGTTATAGTGACAGTAGGCGGTGCGCCCAAAAAATGGGATTTACAACCGGAACCTCTGCCGTCGGATTTAGATTGGAATATGTGGCTTGGACCAAACACAATTGAACGCCCTTATAATTCTATTCTCGCACCGGATTTAGTAAAAGAAAGCACGATGTGGCCTCTGTGGCGTAATTATAACGAATTTGGCGGCGGCGGCATGACGGATTGGGGTGCGCACATGTTTGATATTGCACAATGGGGTTTAGATATGGATAATTCCGGTCCACGTGAAATAATTCCTATTAATGAAAACGGTAAACCCGGTTTGATTTATAAATATAAAAACGGTGTCGAAATGATTCACGCAACGGAAGGCAATCAATCCTGTAAATTTATCGGAACGAAAGGTGAGGTTTATGTACAACGCGGTAAAATAACTTCGACGATTGACGGTTTAGCCGAGCGCGTTATTGGTGCAAATGAAAAACACGTTTATTTTAGCGATAACCATTATGAAGATTTTTTAAAAGCAATTAAAACGCGACAAAAACCAATTTGTGATGTAGAAATCGGACACAGAACGGCATCGGTTTGTAATATCGGCAATATCGCCTATCAACTCAATCGCCCGTTGCATTGGAATCCGAGAAGAGAAAAATTCAAACACGACGATGAAGCAAATGCGCTTTTATCACGCC
>JAYTIA010000615.1:0-3279 GCA_043732145.1 Saprospiraceae bacterium | reverse complement strand
TTTCGGTAATGACGGATGCTATGCACCGTTTAAACGGTAATCCTTCGAGTATTCATGCCGATGGCAGAAACGTGCGTGCGGCTGTTGAAGAAGCACGAAAAATTGTAGCACAACATATCGGTGCAGGTATTGGCGAAATATTTTTTACTTCCGGCGGAACAGAATCGAATAATATGATTTTAAAAAATGCCGTGCGTGATTTAGCTGTCACACGCATTATTTCTTCGCCGATTGAACATCACGCTGTTTTGCACACCCTCGAAAACTTAGAGAAACATAATAATGTCCGGGTTGAATTACTTTCGGTGGATGCGCTCGGCAGAATAAATTTAGAGGAACTCTACCAAAAATTAGCGGCATCAAAAGAAAAAACCTTAGTCACCTTGATGCACAGCAACAATGAAATCGGTACAATGATTGATTTAGAAGCTGTTGCCCACCTTTGCGCTCAACACGATGCCTATTTTCATAGCGATACTGTTCAAACGATGGGTTTTTATCCGATTAACGTGAACAAAACGCCGATTCATTTCCTCACAGGTTCAGCGCATAAATTTCACGGACCTAAAGGTGTCGGCTTTGTTTATATCAACAGTAATGTTTCCATAAAACCATTTATTGACGGCGGCGCACAGGAACGCAATATGCGCGGCGGTACGGAAAATGTACATGGCATCATCGGTCTCGGTAAGGCACTTGATTATGCTTACAAAAATATAGAAGCGCACAAAGCACATATTACCGGTTTACGCAGCTATTTCATTCAACATCTCCAAAACGATTTTGAAAACATCGAATTTGTCGGCGACGTCAATGGAAGCGCGCATTACAAAGTTTTGAACGTTTCTTTCCCACCCTCACCTCGCGCCGAGTTACTTTTATTTTTGTTGGATATGTCCGGCATATCTGCTTCCGGCGGTTCTGCGTGCAGTTCCGGTGCTGAAGGCGGTTCTCATGTTTTAAATGCGTTGAACATTAATCCGGACAGAAAATCTATTCGTTTTTCATTTTCCCACCTCAACACACAAGCTGATGTAGATTTTACGATTGAGAAATTGAAAGGTTTGGTGGTGGTAAGGAAGGGAGTTTTGAGTTGAGGATTTGTAATTTAATTTAACCACATAGACACGTAGAATTTTCATATAGTTCACGTTAATATTCTTTTAAGTGAGAATTCTACGTGCCTATGTGGTTAAAATGATATTTTTATCGTTAGGAAATTATATCCGAACAACTTTATTGAGAATCCAACCCACACAATAAATTAAACCGATTAATGTTTTCTCAAATCTTTTTATACACATTTACTGCTGCCGCAACAATACAAATAGCCTATTGGTTATTTGTATTTTCAAAGCTGGCATTTTATAAAAGTTACCGACAAAAAGAACAGGATTCATCATTCATCATTCATCATTCATCATTAGAAAAAATAAGTGTCGTCATCTGCGCCCGCAACGAAGAAAAAAATCTGAAAGAATATCTGCCGCACATCCTCGAACAAGATTATCCGGCGTTTGAAGTGGTGGTTGTCAACGACGATTCAACGGACAAAACACTTGATGTATTAAACGGATTTCAAAAAACCTATGCGCATTTAAAAGTTATCAACATGTGTGACAAAAAAACGGGCGGGAAAAAAGCGGCACTCGTTGAAGGAATAAAAAATACGCAAAATGAGATTTTACTTTTAACGGATGCCGATTGTATACCTGCGTCGAAAAATTGGATACGCGAAATGTCGGCGCGTTTTGTTTCAGATGAAACACAAATTGTTTTAGGTTATGCGCCGTATAAAAAAGAATCGGACGGTTTTCTTAATTTATTTATTTGTTATGAAACAGTGTGGACGGCAATTCAGTATTTAAGTTTCGCACTTTCAGGATTTCCGTATATGGGCGTAGGAAGGAATTTGATGTACAGGAAAAAAAATTTTGAAAAAAATAAAAATTTTTTTTCAAAATCGAAATTAATTTCCGGCGACGATGATTTATTTGTCAATAATTTTATCGCCAAAAATAATTTTTCTATTTGCATACACAAGGATACTTTTATGTGGTCGGACCCTAAAAAAAATTGGAAAAGTTTTTTTCGCCAAAAAAATCGCCACCTTTCTACCGGAACGTACTATAAAATCGGTCATCAAATTCTTCTCGGTTTATTAAGCCTCTCACATTTTTTATTTTTTGTGACAGCAATTCTACTATGTTTATTAAAAATTAGCACAATATTTGTTACTATAATTTATGTTATAAGACTGCTCGTAATGGGTATTTTGTGTGAACGTATTTTTAATAAATTCAGTGAAACGCGCCTCCTGCGTTGGTTGCCGGTTTTAGATTTTGCGTTCGTCATTTACTACTTCATTATGTCGCCAAGTCTGTTTTTTAAAACAAAAAACTGGAAATAACTTTACCTCTACCTCCCATGATTACATTGAACAGCAAGCTCTCAAGCAGAGCGATTGACGATTACAGTTTGGTATGCCACGCCGTTGACGGCAACCAACAAGCATATAGTGCGTTGATGAGCCGTTATCGCGGCTCCGTTTACACGGCGATGTACAAGATGGTGAACAACCGCGACGATGCGGATGATTTAACGCTCGAAGCCTTTGGAAAAGCATTTAATAAATTGCCGAGTTATGCGCCTAATTATGCTTTTTCTACTTGGTTATTTAAAATTGCGGTTAATAATTGTATTGATCACATTCGGAAAAAGCGTTTGTACACCATGTCTATTGATGAACCAATAAAATCGGACGGTGACAAAGAATTTTCGCACACTATTCGCGATTATGATCAGGATCCGGAACAACGTATGATGCACGAACAAAAATTAGCGCATATACGGAGGTTAGTAGAAAAAATGAACACTAAGTATCGCGTTATGTTGGAATTGCGTTACTACGAGGAGTTGAGTTACGAAGAAATTGCGCTGGAATTGGATTTGCCTTTAGGCACAGTGAAAGCACAATTGTTCAGAGCTAAGGAACTTTTACAACAACAATTGCAAAATAATAATTCTAAAGCATTTTTAGATGTTAGAAATCAACAAGTAGAAGCAGTAGCTTAGAGAACTAAAAATTAAGGTTAAAAATTAAGAATTAATTAAAAAAACTGTTCTTAATTTTTAGTTCTTAATTACAAAAAATATATTCACAAATTAATTAGTATTCACTTAAGCAATGATGAAAGCTGATAGTTGACGGCTTAATACCGGCGGCTAATTTTAAATCAAAGTAACATACCTCCCGAAAAAAGAAGCGGTTTTTGAGTT
>JAYTIA010000614.1:0-3279 GCA_043732145.1 Saprospiraceae bacterium | reverse complement strand
CAAACCCGTTAGGGTCTTATGATTATTACAATTTGCCGACAGGCTATCCGGATTTCAGTTATTGGGGAACTTTAGCTGTATCGGGCAGTTGGGGCAATATACCGGGGTGGACTTCTTTGTTCACGCAATATATTGTGCGCGGTAACGGATACAGCAATCAGTTGAAAACAGGTTTTGAAATTGGTTATAGATGGGCACCGCAATTTTATACTAATGCGCGTTTGGTCGGTTTTTTTCAAACGCAAAAAAATATTCAAGCCAAAGCCGGTTCATTCACAAACGGACAAGGAACGGAATTTACAACGCTCGGATTTGGAGCGGGTTATAAATTTTCTAAAAAATTCACCGCCACATTTGATTATCAATTTTATAATGACTTACTTGTGTCGCGTAAAAATGTTTATTCAACGCCGTTTTTTCAATTAGGTATTGCCGCGGAATTATAACGATTTTGAATTTTGGATTTTGGATTTTCGGATCCGAAAATCTAACATCCAAAATCCAAAATCTAAAATCATAAAATGAACGTCCTCATTATCGGTAACGGCATTGCCGGCATTACAGCTGCGCGACATTTGCGCAAACTCAGCGATGACGTGACCATCACGGTTATTTCTGATGAAACCGATTATTTTTTTAGTCGCACTGCATTGATGTACGTTTTTATGGGACACATGAAATCTCAAGATGTGCAACCTTACGAAAATTGGTTTTGGGAAAAAAATCGTATCAATTTAGTTCGAGCGCGTGTGACCGAAATTAATTTTGATTTAAAACAGCTTCATACAAACGCCGATAAAATTTTATCTTACAACAAACTAATCATCGCAACCGGTTCAAAACCAAATAAATTTGGTTGGAAAGGACAAGATTTAGACGGTGTTCAAGGTCTTTATCATTGGCAAGATTTAGAAACGATGCAACGACACGCTAAAAAAGGCGTGCGTCGTGCCGTGATTGTCGGTGGCGGATTGATTGGTATTGAGATGGCAGAAATGTTTTTATCACATAAAATTCCGGTAACATTTTTGGTGCGTGAAAAAAGTTTTTGGAATACGGTTCTCCCGTCCGAAGAATCAGAAATGGTAAATCGGCACATCAAAGAACATGGAATAGATTTGCGACTTGAAAGTGAATTATCGGAAATTTTAGATGAAAATAACGATGGCGTTGCCGATGCTGTGGTTTTAAAATCCGGAGAAAAAATGGTGTGTGATTTTGTCGGCTTAACAGTAGGCGTGAGTCCGAATATAAATTTCGCACAAACAAATACGCAATTAAAAACCAATCAAGGCATCATCGTCAACGACTTTTTAGAAACAAATATCGCCGACGTTTATGCGATTGGTGATTGTGCGGAAATAGATAAACCTCAAATCGGCAGAAAATCTATTGAAGCTGTTTGGTACACAGGTAGAATGATGGGAGAAACAGTTGCGAAAAATATTATTGCAGGTAGAGACGCGGTGCATCGCGTCTCTACGGTGCCGACACCATACAATCCCGGCATTTGGTTTAATTCCGCTAAATTTTTGGACATTGAATATCAAGTATACGGCGAATTGTCAGGCGAATATATTTATTGGGAACATACGGACGGCAAAAAATCTATCAGAATTTGCTACGATAAAGATACCGGCGCGGTGCGCGGATTTAATTTAATGGGTATAAGATATCGTCACGCTGTTTGCGAAAAATGGATTGCCGAACAAACGCACATCGAAGAAGTGTTACAACATCTTGGCATGGCAAACTTCGACCCGGAATTTTTCAGAGAATATGAAACGTCAGTCGTCGATATTTATAATAAAAATTCAGGGAAAAACATCGTATTAAAAACAAAACGCGGACTAAATCCGGTTTTAAAATTTTTAATGCCACACAAATCGTAAATCTAAAATTCAAAATCCAAAATCACAAAATGGAACCATCTCTATCGCTTGCCAATCCGATGCCGTTGCATACTTCAACGAGACAAAAAATAGCTTTATCCGCCGTCGGTATCGGTGTGTTGATGTTGATCTTAGCATGGACGAGTGCCGGTGCGGTGATGAATTTTATTTCGCCGACGTCGTATTTATTTTTATGCGTTGCTATGGTGACAATCGGCAGTTTAGTTTTTGCCGGAGAAGAATACGCCCACCATCCGGCAGGCATAAAAAATAATTTAGTTTGGATGCGCGGTTTAACTGCGCGCGGTATTTTTGCTTGGATACTCGGTATCGTTCTATCCGGATTTTATATTTGTTTATATTGGTATCCCGAATTTTTAGTCGGCGTGATAAAAATGTTTGACCCTTTGAGTTGGTTTTTTCGGCATCAACCCGCCAATCAATGGTTTGCATACGGGAGTATTTATACACTTTCCGTACTCATTATGGGCGCAAAATTTGCAATGAAATACCGCCATAACCGTTATCAACTGATTCGCACAGCGAGTGTTTGTTTTTTTCAATTAGGTTTTTCGTTTCTTATTCCGAATTTTTTGGTTTTGATGAATAAACCGGAATATTATTTCACTTATTTCTGGCCCCTTGATTCTTATAAATTGCGTCCGGATTGGTTTTATAATTTCACGCACAATGGCAATATCGGTTTATTTATGTTGACAACTTCTGTCATTTTGACTTTTATAGCAACGCCGGTACTCGCTTATTTTTATGGTAAACGTTGGTATTGTTCGTGGGTATGCGGTTGCGGCGGCTTGGCAGAAACTGCGGGCGATCCGTTCAGGCATTTAGCCGATAAAAGTTTAAAAGCATGGCGTATCGAGCGTTGGATGGTTTATTCGGTTTTAGTTTTTGTAATTATTATGACGCTGTTATTGTGGATTAATTCTGCGTATCAAGGTGCGATTCTCGGCAGTATTTCAATGCAGTTTTCAAAAGCGTATGGATTTTTTATTGCTTCTATGTTTTCCGGTGTAATCGGTGTCGGTTTTTATCCTTTAATGGGTGCGCGTGTTTGGTGTCGTTTCGGTTGTCCGCAAGCAGCGATATTAGGTTTGTTCCAAAGAAAAAAATCTAAATTTCGCATCACGACAAATGGCGGACAATGTATCAGTTGCGGCAATTGTTCCACTTATTGTGAAATGGGAATTGATGTGCGCGCTTATGCACAACGTGGTGAAGATATTGTACGTGCATCGTGCGTTGGTTGCGGCATCTGTTCAGCTGTGTGTCCGCGTGGCGTTTTGAGATTGGAAAACGGATAAATTAATTACGTATTACGAACCGTTACATTAAAAAGGATTAGAAATTAATCGCGCTTTGTGTCCTT
>JAYTIA010000613.1:0-3283 GCA_043732145.1 Saprospiraceae bacterium | reverse complement strand
AAGTTTTTCCATCCGCTCACCGGCGGAATTATTATTTTATCGAAAAGTATAGCGGGTTTCATAGTTAGCCTTTCATCTGTGATCGTATTGAATATTTTATCGTTGAAAGTCACACCTAGATTGTTAATGTACAAACCGTTGATGATTGATGCCACCCAAATTTCAAAAGTATAAGTTTGATTAATAACTAAAGGTTCGCGCAATTGAATTTGTATATATTCTCTGCAATGCGGTTTTCCATTATCGCATCCGTAAAGTGTGATTCCAGCCATAGCTTGACCGCTGTGCGGCTGCATTTTTCCGAAACCTTTTTCCGCCCAACTCTCCGGAACATGAACTTTTGGTCCGTAAGCATCCGGCGAAGCACCTGTAGGTGATGACCAATATGCCATCACATCTGTAAAATCCTGTCCTTTATAATACCAGCCGATTGGATAACCGTCAAATGTTTCAAAACCGGGATTGGGGATTAGGTTTATTTTTCCGCCGGTTTGTGCATTTGTAATATATACAACGAAACATAACAAGAAAATTCTAAAAAAGGAAAATAAATGTAGGAGCATAAGCGTCAACTTAGAAAAAATGATAAATTATGAATAATCAATGCTAAATGTTTGTTTCCGAGATTCATCATCCATCATTTATCATTCTTTCTATTAACGATTATATTTAATTTAAAATTTTATTGATAGGAAAACAAATTGACAATGGACAATACTTAATGAACAACGAATAATGAACAATGAACAATGTTTTTTGAAATTGTTCATTGTTCGCTGTTCGCTGTTCATTATTTTTTATTTTGCTATTACAAAACTTGAAAAGGATTTGCTGATTTACAACAAAATTTGCAAGGCAATTGAAAACCGCCGGTTGAAACACCGTTGATATCTTTCGTAATATCTAAATTAGAAAACGTTTGTGCCTTTGCTGTTGCCCGTCACTAAACAATTTGTAACGTCAAATTTTATTAACATGGGAAGCTGTAGGAGGATTGAAAATAAGTTGTATATTCATTCACTCTTTTCTCTACGTTAAATACAAAATTAATCTCTTTTTTTGAAATAGATATAACTTTTAATAGCTAAATCAGCAATTTTATTTTTATGTATCTAACTCATACAACTTTTAAAGCAGTAAAATTCTTAATTTTTAATTCTTAATTTTCTAAAGCCAATCGAACATTTTTTTAAATTCTCTACTCCAAAACACTTCATTGTGCTTACCTCTGTCGCGTATCACAACTTGAATATTTTCTTCACTGAAACCGCCGTCTTTTAAAGCAAAGTAAGTATTTTGAAGTGTTTTTTCCATAAACCTACTTTCTGTTTTACTGCCGCACACATAAAAACGACTGCGTTCATGGGCGGTGTACTGTTTTGTCATATCTAAAACTTCCGAATTGAACCAAAAAGCCGGAGAAAGCACACCAATTTTTCCGAATACATTCGGATAAACTAAGCCGGCATAATAACTGATTAATCCGCCCAAGGAACTGCCCGACATCACTGTTTTATTTTTATCGGTAAGCGTTCGATAATTTTGATCAATCCAAGGTTTTAAATTTTCAACAATGAATTTTAAAAAAATATCGCCTTCGCCGCCATGTCCGTTTTTTTTGTTTTTAAACGGGGCATACTCATTCGCACGATTATCGCCGCCGTTATCAATGCCGACAATGATGACTTGTTTCGATGTAGGCATTTTATCCATCGTTACTTTCAATTTCCAATCGGTAGAAAAGGCTGTATTGTGGTCAAATAAATTTTGTCCGTCATGCATATACCAGACTGCGTAGCGTTTTTTACTTTCGTCATAACCCGGCGGTAAATAAATGCGAATCGTACGCGAACGATTGAGTAGTATGATGTCTATTTCTTGAATGTCAATGCGTGAAGGTGTCATCACTCTGTATGTTTTAATTAAGGTACAAAAATAGCGCAATGCTTTTCAATGTTCTTGTTTATTTTTGACGAATTTTTTTAATCATGTACCCTCTGTCGGAAAAAATAGAGTATGCCGATTTTTGCGCGAATGAACACACACTGCCGATTTTTATGCAAAATTGGTGGCTTGATGCTGTTTGCAAAAACGCGAATGATTGGCAACCGATTTTTTCAAAAGATAAAAATGGAATTATTGATGCAGTATTGATTTGTTATACGCACAAAAAATATTTTTTAAAAAAAATCGGAGAGCCGCCACTCACTCAATTTTCCGGTGTTTGGTTTCGAGAAAAAACTAATCTAAAACAAGTATCTAAACGCAGCGAAAAATATTTTTTTGTCAAGAAAAATTTAGTCGCGCTCATTGATCAAATACCACATGCAGATATTTATTTTTTTCGATTACAATACATGCTCACCGATGCGCAACCATTTTTTTGGAAAGGTTTTCAAACATTGGTGCGATATACTTATCGTTTAGAAAATATTAAAAACTTTTCCGAATTGCAAACGCAAATGAACAATAACACGCGCAGAAATATTAAACTCGGTCTAGGAAATTATGATTTAGAATTTTCGGAAGATTGGCTCACTTTCGTTCAGTTGAACAATACCGTTTTTGCTCGACAAGAAAAAAATGCACCGATTAACAACACTATCTGGAAAAATTTAGATGAAGTTTTGAGTGAACATAATGCGCGTATGATTTTATTCGCTCGAAATAAAACTACGCAAACGATTGATGCCGGTGTTTATATCGTTTTCGATTTCAATACGGCGTATTATCTCGCAGGCGGTTGCAACGATTCGGGTAGGGAAAATGGCGGTTTATATTTTTGTTTATGGAACGCTATTCAAACGGCAGCGAAACGTGTGGATATTTTTGATTTTGAAGGTAGTATGCTCAAAAATATCGAACCGGTTTTTCGCGGTTTCGGCGGCATTCAAACACCTTATTTAACGATACAAAAAACGAAAAATATTTTTTTACGCCTTTAAACCACATAGTTCACATAGTTCGTGTAGCTTTAAACTAATTTTTAATTCTTAAACCTCATAGTTCGCATAGTTCGCATAGCTTTAATTTTAATTCTAAATTCTAAATTCTTAATTCTCTTGGCAGGTATTTATATCCATATTCCTTTTTGCAAACAAGCTTGTAACTACTGCAATTTTCATTTTTCGACGAGTATGCGCACGAAAAAAGATTTGCTTGTCGCGCTGAAAAAGGAATTGGCGTTGCAAAAAAAATATTTGGATGGTGAAAAAATATCTTCTCTATATTTCGGTGGCGGAACGCCTTCTTTATTAACTTCCGGTGAACTCAACGATATTTT
>JAYTIA010000612.1:0-3292 GCA_043732145.1 Saprospiraceae bacterium | reverse complement strand
TTTTCCAAGGTGCAATCGGTGAGGCGGGCATCAAAATAAAATCGTATTGTGCAAAAATTTCGTTGATTTTATCGGACAGTAAACGTCGCACTTTTTGCGCCTTAGTGTAATACGCATCGTAATAGCCGGCAGATAAAACGAACGATCCTAACATAATACGTCGTTTAACTTCTTCGCTGAAACCTTCGGTGCGCGTTTTTTTATACATTTCGTCTAACGATTTTGTATTTTTGGCGCGATGCCCGTAACGTACACCGTCGTAGCGACTTAAATTCGATGAGGCTTCCGCAGTTGTGAGTACATAATAGGCGGGAATAATATAATCTAATAAATCAAATTCAATAGCTGCTGTTGTGTGTCCGGAATTTTCTAAATTTAAAATTGTTTCTCGCATTTTTCCGCGAATTGCCGGCTCAATCGCTTCACTTTCTATCGATGATTTCAGATAAGCAATTTTGCATTTTTTTATAGATTCACTGACGTTAGACTCACTGATTATAGATAAAGAATTTGTTTTCACGGTGTCAGTAAGTCTTAAATCAGTAAATCTCGAAAACGTATTGCAAGTTTGTGTTGAAGAAGTGGCATCAAATTCATCGGCACCGGCGATAATATCGAGCATCAAAGAAATATCCGCGACATTGTGCGCAAAAATACCAATTTGATCGAAACTTGAACCATACGCTAATAAACCGTAACGCGAAACGCGCCCGTAAGTCGGTTTTAATCCGAAAATATTACAGAATGCTGCGGGCTGTCGCACAGAACCACCGGTATCTGAACCCAAGGCAATAAGACAAGAATTAGTTTGTACAGAAACAGCCGCACCCCCCGACGAACCGCCTGCAACACGCGAAGCATCGGCAGCATTGCGCACCGGGCCGTAAATTGAATTGGTATTATCGGAACCCATCGCAAATTGATCGCAGTTCGTGCGCCCTATTATTATTGCATCTTCAGCAAGCAAACGTTCAACAGCAGTTGCCGAAAATAAACTTTTAAAACCTTCAAGAATTTTTGCGGCAGCCGTTACTTGATGTCCTTCATAACAAATTACATCTTTAATACTCACCACTGCACCAAATAATTTTCCGACCGCCTCCGGGTCTTCAGCATAACGCGCATCTAATTTTTTGGCGCGTTCTATTGCTTCATCTCCAAAAACTTCGACGTAGGCATTCAAATGTTTTGTCGCTTCTATTTGTTGTAAATAGCTGCGCACTAATTCTTCGCAAGAAATTTTATTTTCGGCAAGTGCTTTTTGTATGGCTTCGAGTGACTTGGGTGGCTGCATGAAAAATTGTTACCTGTAAATGGTTAATCGCATTATAGAATCAACAATAATTAAAAATTATTATAACAACAAAGTCCACAAAGATAAGTAAGGAATAATGAACGATGAATGAACTATGTGCCTATGGGTAAAAAAAAACCACATTAGGCACATAGTTTATTCAGAGTTCGAACTTCCATGAAGATTGTTGATGCGCTTCGTTAAAATATTTTTTTGCTTTTACTTCATAAATTTTTTCAATTAATTTTTCGGAAATGGCATTTTTATAGGCAGTTTCGTAAACAAGTTTACCGTTTTTAAGAAAGAAAAAGTTTTCACCGTATTGAAAAGATAAATTCAAATCATGGAGAATGGCAATGACAGTGATGTTTTGTTGCAATAAACTTTGCGCTAAATCTAAAATTTGAAGTTGATAACGAATATCTAAACTTGTAGTGGGTTCATCTAAAAAAAGATATTTTTGTTCTTTGCTGTCCGATAGTTGCCAAATTTGCGCCAAAACACGCGCCATTTGTACTTTTTGTTTTTCGCCGCCACTCAAAGTTGTATAAAGTTGTTCCGATTTATGTGCTATGCTAACTTGTTCTAACGCACTTTTAATTATTTTTTTATCGAGCAGTGAAGGCACATTATTAAAATGCGGATAACGCCCCATTAAAACCACTTCGCGTACAGTTAAAGGAAAAGCCATATCCACTTGTTGGGATAACACAGCGCGTTGAGTTGAAAGTTGTCGCGCCGAAAATTTATCAATATTTTCACCGGCGATATTCACAAAACCCGAACTTGGCGTAATCACGCCCGTTGCTAATTTCAACAGCGTAGATTTTCCCGCGCCATTCGGACCGAGAATGACGTTGAATTTGTTTTCGGCAAAACTTAAACTTATATCGTAAAGTATTTTTGCTTTGCCGATGTTGTAGGAAATATTTTTTAATTGGAGCATACGTAGTGTGGCTTAATAAATATTTTTTAAAGCATTCGGCAGCATGAGTAAAAACGGTATACTTTTTTCATACTTTACTTCATCATAATTGACACCAATTTGCAAATTTTTATAGTAAACAGCTCTTTTATCCCAATAATTTTTTTCCGATGTAATTAACCATGCAGACGCGCCTAATTTTTTTGCCAAAAACCACTTTTCAATCAAACGAGTGACTCTACCATTTCCGTCAACAAAAGGATGAATATTGACGAATACCAAATGAATATAGGCGGCGTAATAAAAAACCTCTCCTATAGTAAGGTTATTGGAAAGTAAAAAAGCAATATCTTCGAATAGTTTTTCTAATTCTTTTTTTACAAATTCCGGTTCTATAGCTAAGTAAATCAATCTGCCTTCACTTCTTACACCCACTTTAACACTTCTAATTTTGCCACGTTCTTTTTTTAATAAAATGGATCTTGTAAAGATTTCGTGTGTTTTTAAAATATTTTTTAAAGTCAAATCATTTTCTTTAGCAAACCGATAGGCTTCTATGAGTTCTTCGATTTCCTTTATTTCTTTTATTTTTGAGATGTAAATTATGTTCGCTCGATTTTAAGTACGTATCAAAACTCACTGTGTTGCCTTCGATGTTTGATGAATGAACCGCAGAATTGGCAAGATAAAATGTAAAGTCCGCTTCACTTTAAGATTTGCCGGATAATTGTTTGAAAGCATCTGCGAAATTGAGTTCGAGTTGATGTTTATATTTAGTAAAATGTTCGTTGCTTATTAATTTCATAATTTTTTAACACCAGAACTTAATTATCGTGTTTGTTATACGATGAATAAATGGAGTTTATCAACTGCCGGTACAGCAATATGTTTAGTAAGTTAACTCGAATTAAAATCAAACAAAATTAATGAAAATTAATGATAAAAATACTTAAACCTAAACAAATCTTTTGACGGGCAATGATTCTTAATTCTTTCCGTCGTATTTTTTCAGATTTTAATCTAAAAAATACGACGGATGATGGAAATTGTTTTTTCTTTGCTGAATGATGGAT
>JAYTIA010000611.1:0-3295 GCA_043732145.1 Saprospiraceae bacterium | reverse complement strand
CCCAAAAGGATTCGCTCGGGCAACAACTCACCAACCAAGTAGATTTTAAAATCAGTATTAAAAAAGCAAAAGCCGCCATAAAATTAGACGGTATTTTAGATGACCAAGATTGGCAAGATGCCGCCGTTGCAAAAGATTTTTGGGAAAAATACCCGGACAATAAAATACGCGCGACGACTAAAACAGAAGTGCGTATCACTTACGACGACCATAATTTGTATTTCGGT
Source organism: Saprospiraceae bacterium (assembly GCA_043732145.1). Taxonomy (GTDB): domain Bacteria; phylum Bacteroidota; class Bacteroidia; order Chitinophagales; family Saprospiraceae; genus JAAFJT01. Next base: position 3,068 of record JAYTIA010000611.1, on the reverse strand, counting down.
ATTATTTGTTACGATTCTTCAACGCACCACATCGTTCCCACACTGAAACGCGATGTAAGTTATTTCGATAGCGATGCGATTGGTGTCGTTTTAGATCCGATTAATCAAAAATCGAATGGTTATTTATTCGGCGTGAGTCCGTTGGGTGTTCAAAGTGAAACAACGATTCAGTTTTTCGGCGATCCGGCTTGGTCATGGGATACTAAATGGTATGCAGAAGTGAAACAGTATGCGGATAGATGGACGGTAGAAATGGCGATTCCGTTCAAATCGTTGAGATATGAAGCCGGAAAAACTAAATGGGGGATAAATTTCGTGCGCAACGATATTAAACACGGCAAATTTCACACATGGGCGCGTGTGCCTTTGCAGTTTGAGAGTCAAAGTATTTTTTATCTCGGCGCATTGAATTGGGATGCGCCGCCGCCAGTAGAAAAAGCCGGCGCAACACTTATTCCTTATTTACTCACAGGTATTTCAAAAGAAGCCGGCGCGAAAGCTGAAACTGTTTTACGACCGGGATTAGATGTGAAAATGTCGCTTAACTCGCAATTAAATTTAGACGCAACGATTAATTCCGATTTTTCGCAAGTAGATGTAGATGAACAAGTGACAAACTTGACGCGATTTAATATTTTTTATCCCGAAAAACGCACATTTTTTTTAGAGAACAGTGATGTGTTATCAGAATTAGGAAGCCCCGGATCGCGTCCGTTTTTTTCGAGACGCATTGGTTTAGATTCAGCTGCGAATCGCGTGCCTATTTTATTCGGCGCACGTTTAAGCGGTAATTTGAATAAAAATTTGCGTATTAATGCTTTCGATATGCAAACGGGTGCCACGGACGAACAAGCTCAACAGAACTATTTTGCCGGTGCCATTCAACAAGTCATAAAAGGGAGAAATTTTTTTAAATTAGGTTTCCTCAACAAACAAGGTTTTGAAGACTCCCAACACAAATCGGATTATACCCGAGAACTTTCAGGTGAATTATCTTTAACGTCCAAAAATAATCAATGGGATGGTTGGTTGTTGTTGCACCGTTCTTTTCATCCGAATATTACAAGTCAAGGAGATTTTTATGAAGGTGGCATTTGGTATCACAACGATATTTGGCAAGCACTTACCTATTTTGATGATGTAGGTACAAATTATTATACCGGCATGGATTATTTTCAACGTATTAATAATTATGATGCGCTTTACGATAAAACTTATCGGCTCGGTTACAAACAAAACATAAGCCAATTATCTTATAATATCGTTCCGAAGTCCGGCATTATTGCCAGACACGAATTCAGTTCCCTCAATACACTCGTTTGGAATCAAGATAATTCTTTCAACGACAGAACTGTATTACTGTCTTATTCCGGATCGTTTAAAAATACAGCTGCTTTGAGTTTGAAATTAAATAATGAAGATAGTCGCTTACCTGTCCATACTTCTTTCACGGATTATGCACCACTACCACCCGGACAATATGTTTTCACTAATTTCGGTATTGATTTTATGAGTGATAAACGCAAAAATTTTACTTTTTTAGCAAGCGCAACAGCCGGCGAATTTTATAACGGCAGACAAATTGGTTTGAAAGCCGGTATCACTTTGCGCCAAACGCCTTGGGGTATTTTTTCTTTGCGTGTTGAACGGTATGATTTAAAATTTCCGAATCCATACAAAAATTCGCTTTTGTATTTAATAAATAGTAAAACGGAATTGAGCTTTTCAAAAAATTTGATTTGGACAACTTTTCTGCAATATAACACCCAATCCGACAATTTCAACATTAATAGTCGTTTGCAATGGCGATATAAACCTATGTCCGATTTGTTTATCGTTTATACCGACAACTATTTAGCACAAGATTTTACCAATAAAAATCGCGCATTAGTTTTGAAAATGAATTTTTGGTTGAGTTTATAAAAAAACCGATGCAAAATAATTCTTTTTCAATTGCCGGTGTAATTTTCCAAAAAACTTTAATTAACTATTTTTGTTGAAAGGTTGTCTAAAAAATTAAAAACTTATGTGGCAATGGTACAATAGTCGCATCACTGATATCAAACAACAATCTCCAACGACGCGGCAATTTTTTTTGGAAGTAGAAACGCCCGACAATACACCATTCGATTTTAAAGCCGGGCAATTTATTACGATGGATTTACCGATTTCGGATAAACGTTTGAAACGTTGGCGCAGTTACAGTATCGCGAATGCACCGAGCGACGGTTCAAATATTTTGGAATTTAGTATTTCTCGCGCCGCAGAAAGTACGGGCGGTTCAAAATATTTATTCGATGAAGCGGTTGTCGGCACACCGATAAAATTTAAAGGTCCGGATGGTGCGTTTACATTGAGACACGATGCCGAAGAAAACGATTTGATTTTTATTTGTACCGGCACAGGTGTTGCGCCTTTTAAAAGTATTATTGATGATATTGTCAAAAGTAAAATTTCTCCACGAAATATTCACTTGATTTTCGGCGCACGCAAAGCGGAAGATATTTTATACAGAAAAGAATTTGAGCAGTTGGCACGCGATACTGATTGGTTTCACTACGACATCGCATTGTCGCGTGAAATCACCGAGACAAGTACAAAAGGTTATGTACATTTAATTTATCTTGAAAAATATAAAATTAAAAGTCTCGACCGTCAATTTTATATTTGTGGTTGGACAAACATGGTTGATGAAGCAGTTGCGAATTTAATTGTTACATTAGGTTATGAACGTTCGCAAATTCATTATGAACTTTACGGGTAGTTTTAATTAGGGATTACGACGTTAATATAGCGTATTGTTTTAACCGCAAAATAAACTTATTGCTTTGCTCTTTTTAAATAAAAATACGGTAAATAAAAAAGCGACAACTTGACTGAGTTGTCGCTTTTTTATTTACCCGAAACAACTTGAAGCGAGAAATATATTTTGATGAAATATCTCACGTTGGGCACTTGAAAATTCATATTCGGATGTACAATTTATTAATACTTACCTTACTTTTGCTTCACAGAATTTTAAAGAAAAATTGGACTCTTTGCGAACTTTGCAGTTAATTTTAACTCAA
>JAYTIA010000610.1:0-8618 GCA_043732145.1 Saprospiraceae bacterium | reverse complement strand
CTAACATGAGGACTAGTTTTGTAGTTTTGATATCCACAAAGTTACGTCCTTGCTTGATTGACCTACTTCTGTTTTTTTAACCCATTATTCGCATTATTACTAATTATTTACCCCACTCTGCAATGGATTTTTCGTTCATACGAACATAGTCTTGATTTTTAGCTGTTTTAGACAGTTCCAAAGATTTTTTCGCTGTTGCAATTGCACCGGCTTTATCACCTAATTTCGCTTGAATTAATGATTTACCGCGTAATAACCAGAATTTATCTCCGCCCATTGCCAGTGCTTTATTCATAAATTCAAGTGCCTGTTTAGGGTCTTTGCCGTTATCCAAATAATAATTAGCCATAGCTGCGTATTCGCCGTCAGTTGGTCCTGCTAATTTTTGTTTAATTTGCGCCATTACTTTACCGTCAACATCATTTGTCATTGGAATCATAACCATAGTGTTTTCCCATAAAATTTGTAAATCGCAAGTGTTAGTCGTTACATTACTCGCCAACATCGTAAACGATTCGATTGAGAATGGTAAACCTGTTGTAGGAACTTTTACGCTTAAAACATTGTCTTCCGGTGTGTAATTAAAAACGCTCACGTTAGGATTTTTATTCAAAATAATTTCCCATTCGCTTTGTCCCGGTTTAGTCAATAAAACATAAGTACCTGCCGCTAAACCTTTTCCGCCGAAAGTGATTGAATCGCTTGTCGTAAATTTCGTAGCACCGTTTGCACCCGTGCGCCACAATTCACCGTAAGGCACAATGCCGCCGAAAATATTACGACCTTTAATACTCGGACGACTATATTCCACTTTAATTTCAGTCAAACCGAATTTTTGAGTAAATGAAGCACCCGGACTTGGTTGCGGCGTATTGATTTGAGCTGTACCAAAAGTAACGGCGCAGAACAATGCACAAATTGTAAGAATAAAAGAAAACTTTTTCATGTCAGATTTTTTAATTAATGAAATTTAGTTGAGCTATCAGCCTCCGGCTATCAGCTATCAGAAGACAAAAAGTTAATATCTTATAGCTTAAAGGCTGACAGCTAAAAGTTGATGCAAAAATTGAGCTGTAAAAGTAAGAAAAAACTACAAATAAAAAAGCCTTTCACAATTTGCAAAAGGCATTTTTATTATTTTGGATTTTCGATTTACGTTAGTAAACCGTAAATCGAAAATTAATTATCAAACACCACGCTTAACGTAATCGGCGTTGCGCGTAAAGCATTACTGACAGGGCAATGTTCTTTAGCGGCTTGTGCCAATTCGTGAAATTTTTCCGAAGTCATACCCGGTACTTTACCTTTTAAATCGAGTGTGATGTTCGTGATTTCGAAACCTTGACCGACTTGTTCGATTGTCACAGTTGCATCGGTGTTCAACATTTCGGCAGGAAAACCGGCACCGGCGAGCATAAAACTCAATTGCATATTGAAACAACCTGCGTGTGCCGCTGCAATCAATTCTTCCGGATTAGTACCTAATTTACCGTCTTCATTTTGAAAACGTGTTTTGGCACTATAAGGTGTAGCATCAAAAAATTTATTGGCTGTTGATAAAGCACCTTTGCCTTCCAAACCGTTGCCTTGCCAAGTGGCATTCGCTCTTCTTTTCATGAATTTTTATGTTTATGATTAATTTAAAAAAATTTTGCTTATCGCGCGAAAAAAAATAAAAACGCCAATGCTAGAATTGCCGGTAATGCTTGACGAATGAAAATAGATTTATGAACCGTTAATGCACCATAAATACCGGCAACAACCACGCAACACAAAAGGAAATACGCCACATTCTTACTCCAAATCGGATCTGAAATGAATAAACTCCAAATTAAACCGGCAGCTAAAAACCCATTGTATAAACCTTGATTCCCCGCCATTGTTTTGGTCGGCTCGAATAAATCGGAGGGAAAATTTTTAAATACTTTGCGTCCGGCGGTTGTCCATGCGAACATTTCTAACCAAAGAATATATAAATGTTCGAGTGCCACAATTGCAACAAGAATTTCGGCAACGAGCTTCATTGTTTTATTTTTAAATAAAATTAGTAAACAAAGATAAATGATAAGAGTTTTAAAATTTATGGAAAACCTAAAATAAAATCGGACTTTGATAGCAATAAGCCGGCAAAGTCCGATTTAAGGAATGAGAAAGAAATTAAAAAGCGTGCGAGTATTTTAACAATAAAGCATTTCTGATGAAAACATCTTTACCTTTTGCATTGACATTACCGCCTCTAAATACTTGAATATTATCATCATAAAACCAATCACTGCGAAGATTTATGGAAAAATTTTTGATTATAAAGAAATCCAATGAATTGTAAAACTCGATAGCAATGTTTTGCGGATTGCGCAAATAATTTGAATATAAATCAAGACCGCCTTGATAACCGATTCTATCGTTGGCGAATTTGTTGACGTAATCTAATCGCACCTCTGCACCTAACTGAAAATCAATCGTTTTATTATTAACGGCATCGGCAGGAAAGAATGCGCCGCTGTTAGCTAAAGTTTGATCCGTTACAATAATTGTTTTCACGGCTAGTGGTGAAAAAAATATAGTCCAATGTACATCCGGTTTGTAAATAGCGCCTAAAGCTAATTTTAAAACCGCCGGAGATAAAAACGCACCTGATAAAGGGAGTTTTGTAGTAACACCGCTTGGCAATTCACTCAAATAATTTAAACCATAAGTCGGTAAAAATTGCGTTTGAAAATCCAACATACCGCCGAGATACCATTTTGAACTTATTTTGCGTCCGAGTTGTGAAGTAAATTGCAATACATCCAATGATTTTGTAAACGAAGCATCACCATCTTTAAGTACAGCTAATTGCATGTTAGCACGATTGTTCCAAATTATATTTTCGCCTTTGTAGTTGGCAGTGTAAGAAAGTAAACCGCCGAAGCCGAAACGGTTATTTCCCGCACCTAATCGCGGATTAATGAGATTCAGCAAAGAAAGATCAATACCAATGCCGCCGGTTTTTGTCCAACCATCTTTTTGATCTTTTGCAGCTTCAACTGATTTAATATCGTCCTTAATTTCACCTACTTTTTGAGCGAAACTTGATGATGTCGTGAATAATAGTATAAATAGTAATACCTGTAATAGTAAATACCTGTTCATAAATGACTGTTTAATTTAAAAATAGTTTTGTTTGTTTAGTATTGTGGTTTGAGACGATGAATTTTTTGAAAGTAACGTTATTGGTGATTGATTGGTAATTGATTGGTAATTGATTGGTGATTGATTGGTGATTGATTATTTTATAATCAAAATTAATGAGTATATTATAGCTAATTATAACCGATAACTAATAACCGATAACCTTATAACTCTGACTCAATTTGTTCCCTATTACCGGCAGTAATTTCAATATCGTTAGTGGTAAGTTTACTCAACGGCATAATAATCATTTTTTCGCCGGATTGGATTTTGATGCAACTACTATCGGTGTAAATAATTTCGCCGCTCACATCACCGATTTTTACATTGTCGCCGACGTTAATGTGCCGACGGCTGTAAAATGATGCTAAAAAATTAGACATCATATCTTTGGAAGCCAAACCGTAACCGATTGAAAATGCTAAGACTATGCCGCCCAAAATAATACTTAAATTATTTCTGATAAAAGAAGTATCTATTTTCGCTTGATTTAAAGCACTCAGAGCAATCGTAATAAAAACAAAATAAAAAGCCAGATTAGCAATCAAATTCGTGTTCGGAATATTCAATGCTCTGCAAGCAGTGGTAATAATTTCTTTAAGGGCGTTGGAAACGATTAAACCGATGATTAAAACAATACCGGCAACTACAAGATTCGGAATATAATTAATTAAATCGCTGATAAGTTTTGATACTGCCGGCATACCGAGTAATTCGGTAGCAGCAATTAAAAAAAACAGGAGCAAAAAACAATAAATAATTTCACCCAAAATTTTGCTCGGATTGAATCGGATATTATATTCATGAACAACGTCTATATCATTCAATTTGTCTGCTAATCTATCAATGCCTAAACGGTGCAACAAGTTCGATACCAATTTACCGATAGCTTTAGCAATAACAAATCCTACCAAAGCAATAACAATAGCTGCTAAAATATTCGGTACGGCAGATACAAATTTGATGAGTAAGTTTTTAAGAATCTCAAATCCCATATATTCATTGATTATTGATTATTGATTATTGGTTATTGGTTATTAGCTATTGGTTCTAAGTGATTAATTTTCTAAACTCATAATCTATAACATCTAAACCCTTAACCATTAATTTATCATTCACCGGGTCCTTTCGGTTCCGAATGATTCGGTGAATGACCTGTGTGCGGCGGCGCAACTTCCGGTTGTTCATTTTCACCACCTACAATTTTTGTAAATGTTCTGAAGGCTTTTGGTACGAATAAATCGAAAATGTTACTCGTCGTCTGCGCGTTGTCTTTTCTTTTTTTTATGTTTCGCGCAATCGCTTCCATTTTGGGAAGCGTAAAATTATCTTCATATTCTATATGAAGATTTTTAAAATTGTTTTTTCTTTCATCAGCCATAATTTGATGTTTTTAGTATGCCATTATTAAATGAGTGTGAACTTTCCAAAGAATTTAGGCTTTACCGAAGTTGACACTTCTCTCTTCTCTCATCTCTAATTTTTCGTGTTTATACACTTTTTCAAAAATTTCAAATGCTTTATGCTTTGCCCTTTTTATTTGCATCTTCGTAGCGCTTTCTGTTTTCTTGACAATATCCGCAATTTCTTTTATGCTCATATCATCTTCATACTTCATTACTAAAACCATTTTATCACCTTGCGGTAAAGCATCCAGCACTTTTTTCAAATATTGCACTTCCATTTCCATTAAATATTCGTCCGGTACTTCTTGTTCCGCTACATCCGGTGCACGCTCAATATCTTCGGCAAAAAGTATTTTTTCTTTTTTCTTTTTTCTAACCGAATCAATGCAATAATTATAAGTAATCGAATAGAGCCAAGTAGAAAACTGTGATTTTTCTCCGAAACTTGCAATGTTCATCATCACTTTGATAAAAATATCTTGAACCGCATCATGCGCAAGTTCTGTATCTTTTAAAATGGAATAACATTTACCATAAACTTTAGCAGCATAACGCCGATAAAGTGCATTAAAATGACTGTCATTGTGCGTTTGTAAATACATACGCACCAATTCCGCATCGGCTATTTCTTTATCTTGTACTTGTGTGCTCAAAAGTTAAGTAACTTAGATTTTAAAAACCGCTCAAAGGTAATATAAGCAATGACAAATAAAATATAAAAAAGCATAAGCTATTGCCGTTCCGTTAATTACATTTAAAAAACGGTTATTAAAACTTAATTTTTTGGTACTTAATTTGATTTATGACGAAATTTATTCCGGTAAGACACAAATTCGAGGCAAGTATTTTAACAAATTCTTAAGGTTTTTTTTTCCGATGAAGAACTTCGTAAAAAAAAATATTTTTTCCGCTTTAAAAAACAGTTAATCCTTTTTTTTAAAACTCAAATGCTTTACTTTTGCACCGTTTTTTGAATACTCTTTTGATACACAGTACAAAATCCATCTACGATATGAATATTGGTCGCGTAAAATCAGTCATCGGTCCGGTAGTTGACGTAAGTTTTTCCGGAAAAGGCGCAATTCTGCCCGAAATTTTGAACGCATTGGTTATTAAAAGACCGGGTGCCGACGATTTAATTCTCGAAGTACAACGTCACTTAGGCGAAGATTCTGTTCGCGCCGTCGCTATGGATGCAACGGATGGTTTGACAAGAAATATGGAAGTGATTGACACCGGCGGACAAATTTCGATGCCTACGGGTGCGCAAATTCGCGGTCGCTTATTTAACGTAATCGGTCAAGCAATTGACGGTATCGGTGAAGTACCGAAAGGAACAACATCGTACAGTATTCACCGCAAACCGCCGACTTACGAGCAACTCTCTACTGAAACAGAAGTTTTATTTACGGGTATAAAAGTAATTGATTTAATTGAGCCTTATTCAAAAGGCGGTAAAATCGGTTTGTTCGGTGGGGCAGGTGTCGGTAAAACGGTGCTTATCATGGAACTTGTAAATAATATTGCAAAGGGTTATGACGGTATGTCGGTTTTTGCCGGCGTAGGTGAACGTACACGTGAAGGGAATGATTTATTGCGCGAGTTCTTGGAATCGAACGTTATTCGTTATGGTGAAGAGTTTAAACATTCAATGGAAGCCGGTGGTTGGGATTTATCGAAAGTAGATTTGAAAGAAATGGAAAAATCACAAGCAACTTTGGTATTCGGTCAAATGAACGAACCGCCGGGTGCACGTGCGCGTGTCGCTCTTTCAGGTTTAACGATGGCAGAGTACTTCCGCGACGGCGATATGACAGACCCGAATGGTGGAAAAGATATTCTTTTCTTTATTGATAATATTTTTCGATTTACGCAAGCTGGTTCGGAAGTGTCGGCACTTTTAGGTCGTATGCCTTCAGCGGTGGGTTATCAACCGACTTTGGCTTCCGAAATGGGTTTAATGCAAGAACGTATCACATCAACTAAACGTGGTTCTATCACATCGGTTCAAGCAGTATATGTGCCCGCCGATGACTTGACGGATCCGGCACCGGCAACAACTTTCGCGCACTTGGACGCAACGACGGTTTTGAATCGTAAAATTGCATCGCTCGGTATTTATCCGGCTGTGGATCCACTTGACTCTACAAGTCGTATTCTCGACCCGAAAATTATCGGCGAAGCGCATTATAATTGCGCTCAACGCGTAAAAAATATCTTACAACGTTATAACGAGTTACAAGATATTATCGCGATTTTGGGTATGGAGGAACTTTCAGAAGAAGATAAATTAACTGTAACTCGCGCGCGTCGCGTTCAACGTTTCTTGTCTCAACCGTTCCACGTTGCGGAACAATTTACGGGTTTGAAAGGCGTACTCGTACCAATTGAAGAAACAATTCGCGGTTTCAATATGATTATGGATGGCGAAGTGGATCAATATCCGGAAGCTGCCTTCAACTTAGTTGGCAATATTGAGGACGCGATTGCGAAAGGTAAAAAAATTATAGAAGAAGCAAGTAAATAATTGACAATTGACAATTGACAATTGACAACTATTATTTTTATTGTCAGTTGTCAGTTGTCACTTATCAATTGTCACTTATCAACTGTCAATTAAATAATTATGCACATCTCAATACTCACACCGGACAGAGAAATTTTTACGGGCGATATCAAATCCGTAAGAGTGCCGGGATCAGACGGTCAATTTCAAATTTTAAATAACCACGCGCCGATTATTTCTTCTTTACAAAAAGGCGAAGTAGAAGTACTCAAAGCAGATGGCACTAAATTAAATTTTACCATCGAAAAAGGTTTCGTGGAAAATTTGAATAATGCTGTGTCTCTGTTGGTGCAAGGCGTGAAATAAGGATTTTAATTTTTATCGGCTTAAACTTTAAAACAAATGCGGCTTTATCTCACAAAAAAATTGAGATAAAGCCGCATTTGTTTTTAAAAAGATAAATCTTTTACGATGTTGGTTGTTCTTCTGTCGATACAGCTTCTTCTTTTGCATCCGCCAACAAATCATGTTTTTGCATAAAACTAAACCATTTGATAACTTTTTTCATATCGGAAGTATGAAAACGATCGCGGTCATAGTTCGGCAGCACGACTGAAAAGTAGGCACGTAAAATATTAGACTCCGATTTTTCGTTCGGCGGCGGCGTTTCCGCAAATTTATTGCGCATCGTTGTTAACAGTTCTGCTAATGACACGCCGTCGTTCTCGGTATAAATAGAAATGCCTTCAAGCAACACAAAATTCGTTTTTCTTGTAGCAATAAATTGACGCGCTTTGGTTTCAAAATCTTCGACAATGATACCGTCGTTACGCACACCCGCTATTTTTTGTAAATTTCCGATGCCGCTTACGACAGCAATTTTTTTTATGTCAACCATTGATTAGTTAATTAGTTAGTTAGTTGATTGGTTAGTTGGTTAGTTAAGCACGATGTTAATTTAAAAAACTAACTAACCAACTAACCAACTGACTAATTCATTCAAGTTTTATAGAAATCGTTTGTCCGGGCACTGCCGTTCCGCCGGGTGTGAGTGATTGAGAATTAACTTTACCATAACCACTGAAACTGACGCGCAAACCGCGATTTTCGAGCAAATATAAGGCATCCATTAATCCCATCCCAATAACCGAAGGAATTTGTTTTTTTGTACCGATGTTTCGAGGTGCTACAAGCAACGTATCACTGCGCGGTTTTACGGAAGTCCATTCATTATTTATATCACCGACAATTTCGTGTTTGAGCGAAACGTTTTGCAAAATTTTCAATAAATCGGAGCGCAAGCCAATATCATTGGGCAAAGTTTCCGGCGATGGAATCGGTTTTCCTTTTTCATTAATCGGGTCACTTAAAGCAATATTGCTTGCTGAAAGTTTGTCGGCAATTTCTCTAAATACGGGTGCGGCTACATTACCACCATAAAAACCGGATTTAGGTTTATAAATAACGACAATGCAAGAATAAACCGGATTTTCTGCCGGAAAATAACCTACAAATGAACCCTGATAACCGCCGGT
>JAYTIA010000609.1:0-3300 GCA_043732145.1 Saprospiraceae bacterium | reverse complement strand
CCACAAAAATAGCGCAAAGTAATCCGGCAACAAGTCCGGCGGTCATATTAGCCGGCAAACCGTGTGCGACATAAAACATCGCCGGAATAATTACAGCACCGAGCGATACTTCATACCATTTTATTTTATTTTTGTTCACCAGCGGCTCCACTATCGAGGACATAAACGAAGTTGTTGACAGTGCAATGAGTGCCACCGAAGCATTTGATAGTTTCACGGCAGCATAAAATAATATCCAATGCGTTGCTACAATACAACCAACACCCATGAATTGCAAAATTAATTGTCGCGGTAAACCTTTTGCGCGTTTAAATGCTTTTGAAAATAACAGTAAGGCACAAATTGTAATAAACAACCGCCACCATACCAAAGGTATTGCCGAAAGTTGAATGAGTTGTCCGAGAATAGCAGTAAAACCCCACAAGAAAACGGCGATGTGTAATTCTATAAATGCGCGTTGAGTTTTACTCATGGATTTTTGGACATTGGACAATAGACGATGGACAATGGACATCGAACAATATATAATAGGCATCAGATATTTTCCGATTTAAAAAATTTATGCAAAAATCCGTTTTTAAAATCAAAAAATTTACTTTTGTGTATTTTTTTAATTCGTTATTCGGTATTAACTATTAACAACTAACCATTAACTATTAATATGCGTGTTTTCAAATTTGGTGGTGCTTCTTTGCGCGATGTGGAGAATATAAAAAATGTGGCGGAAATTATTCGCAAGAACTGCGACACGCCTTTACTTGTTGTAGTTTCGGCTATGGGTAAAACCACGAATGCTTTAGAGGATGTTGTACGAGCATATTTTGCACAAAATAATACGGCGAATGATATTTTGAATACAGTGCGCGAAAAACACGAAGTAATTATGCATACTTTATTCGACAAAAATGATGAAGTGTGGGGACAAATAAATGATTTGTTCGTCGAAGCCGATTGGGTTTTAGAAGATGAGCCGCACGATGCTTTCGATTATGTTTATGATCAAATTGTTTCTTTGGGTGAGTTACTCTCGTCGCGCATAGTAGCCGCTTATTTAAAAAAATCCGTTACTGATGCTACTTGGTTAGATGCACGTGATGTTGTGCGCACCGACGATACTTGGCGCGAAGCAGCAATTGATTGGCAAACCACAGAAAAGAAAATAAAAGATACAGTAATTCACCAATTACAGGCTTCAAACGTCATTATCACTCAAGGTTTTCTCGGCTCTACAAAAGACAATAACACGACGACACTCGGACGTGAAGGCTCAGACTTTTCGGCGGCAATTTTTTCGCACTGCCTTGAAGCAGAAAATATGACGATTTGGAAAGATGTGGACGGTGTATATTCAGGCGATCCGCGCGTTTTTAAAAACGTAAAAAAACTCGACCGAATCAGTTTTGAAGAAGCCGTTGAAATGACTTACTATGGTGCAACTGTCGTGCATCCGCGCACGATTCAACCACTCATGGCAAAAAACATTCCGCTTCATGCGCGCTCTTTCGTTCATCACGATGCAAAAGGTACCATCATTGACGGACAAACACCGACAAAAAAATACCCGCCAATATTTACGATTGAGCGCGACCAAGTTTTTTTAAAACTCTCGAACAAAGATTTTTCTTTCCTCGTTGAACCGCATATTGCCGACTTGTTTTCACTTTTTGCAAAATACCGAATTTTTGTCAACCTGATGCAAAATTCCGGTGCTTATTTTTTCGTCAGCATTACCTACGCACCCGAAAAAGAAAGTGTTTTGATGCAAACTCTCAAAGAAAAATTTAAAGTGGAAATGCAAACCGGATTAGATTTATTTACAGTGCGTCATCCGACAAAAAAAGCAATTGCAGAATTGACTGCGAATAAAAAGGTTGTGTTTGAAAAATCTTTGAGCGATACGGTACAGATTTTAATGGAGAAATAACAAGGGAGAACGGACATCGTCATAAAGTCCATTGTATATCACCCGTGCACCAACTTTTTTAATTTTTCAATACCGGCACGTGCTTCTCTTCTAGACAATGAATTTATTATCCAAGCCGGTATACTGCCGTTCGGATCGGCGAACGCCATATATTCCATTTCAATAGTACCCGAAAAAGTTTTTTTGAAGAACCAAGATGATCGCGCATTTGTGATTCTGATACTGCCGTTTTTAGATGGCACCAAATTGTTATCTACTGCTTCCGTAATGAATGAAAAGGTTGAATCAGTTGCTTTTATCGTGATTTTAGAAATCACATCACGGTCTTTGACACCGATAGGCATTTTATAATAAAAGTATTGCAGCGCAGTTTGTTTGTCAATTTGTTTCAATTGGCGCGCTTCGGTGCAACTTTCGCTGATTTTTTTGTTGGTTTCTATATCAGTCATTACGCGTATAAGGCGCGTAAATTCGCCGGCAAATTTATCCGTTAATTTTATTTCTTTAATCGGCGAGTCGTCACATTCGCGCATATACATTTTGTAATTCCCTTCCTCGTTTTTTAATTTCCATTCATTGCAGTTATTATCGCAAGGTAAAGGCGTTCCGAAACTTGTTAAGAGTGTAAAAAAAAGAAGTGCTATCCTCATGATATTTTAAATTTAAATTTACAATTTTAGGAGTGAGAAAGAAATAAGTTTTGTCAGTAGACTTAATTATTTTCTTTCTCATTCCTTATGAGACGATTGATAATTCCGTATATTTTCAATTCGTACCTGAATCCCGAACGGCGTTGATATTTACGAAAATTTCATCGCAAACAGTTTTGACTGCAAACTTATGCGCATCAAAAATAAGTGAAAGAGGAATCTTCCGAATTGTATTTTAAAAGGGTTGAACGGGGATTACGGATTTTGAATTAAAGATTTTAGATTTTTAGGTAGCGTTTGATGTAATTATTTTTAGCAAAAATAAAATTTAAAATCGTTTTTCATCGCGTAGAAACAACATAGTCTCTGATTAAATTTTCGAGAAAAAGACAACTCTCATACGCTGTTAAATTTTTGGGTTCAATATCTAATAAGTGTGTAATTTTTTCATACAAATTATGAATCACTTCAGCGTGCGCGGCGTTTTTATATTTCGAATAACGTTCAACGGCATATTTCATAAACACAATATCATCTTCTCGGAGTTGAACAACTTGGGGGAAAACGGGCGTGCGCGTATAAATATCGCTGCTGCTGAAGTTATCTAAAAGCGCTGCTTCTCGTTTGTTGCGTAGTTTGACGACAATAGTTTGTGCTGCCATATCGCCCAAACGTTGTCGCCGGTCGTTAGAAATAATAAATAAAGCACCAATAGCACCCGAAGAA
>JAYTIA010000608.1:0-3303 GCA_043732145.1 Saprospiraceae bacterium | reverse complement strand
AACGCAATTAAACCTTCCGCATCAAGCGGTGTCGGTGTGAAAGGATTGTAAAATAAATAATCAACATTCAATAAACTACGTAATGCCAAAGCATCATTAGCATCAATAGCTGCATAAATATTTCGTGTAGCTTGTTCGAAGTTTTGATGTTTTGCGAACAGCGTCGAAGCGGTTAATAAACTAACTGCAAGAAAAAAAATTTGAGCTTTCATCAGAAAAAGAATTTAATTGTGAATAAAAAATTTGAATTAATAATGAGACAAAATTGGGGGTGTCTCTTTTTCAAAATCATTCACATAGGTTAACATTTTCAGAGTTTCAAATTTTTTTCAGCTAATAATTTGCGGATACGGCTTAAAGATTGCGGTTTAATACCCAAATAGGATGCAATAAAATATTGCGGCACCCTTTGAAAAATATCGGGAAAACTTTTTAACAATTTTAAATATCTTTCTTCAGCAGATTCAGAGCGGAGACTCATCATATTATCTATTCGCGCTGCTGTAGCTTTCGCATGGCTGGCTTTGCGAAATTCTTCAAATGGAATTACTTCATTTCGAATGCGATCAAAATTTTCGCCTGTAAATGCAAAAATTTCAGTCGCTTCTAAAGCTTGTAAATTATTGGGTGTTGGGGTTTTACTGTAAAAACTGTTGAGATCGCCAACCCACCATTCTTCTTGAGCGAAGTAAATGATATGTTCTTCGGCTTGATTATCCAAAAAAAAATATCTTAAAACACCTTTATTGACGAAACCCACATATCGAGTGATATCGCCTTCTTTAAAAAAGTATTCCTTATTTCTGAGCTTGATAATTTTTGCAAAACTCATCATATATTCCACTTCCTCCTCAGAAATAGACACTTTTTTCTTCAAAAAATTATACAGCCTTTCATAGTATGGATTCATAGCAATTAAACATTAATTGCAGGCAAATTTAAAACTTTTAAAAAATAATGACAAATTTTTAAAAAGTAAAAACAGTAAAAATGATCAGAAAATTTAAGAATATGGGAAAAACAAAAAACCCGAGCATTTCTACTCGGGTTTTTTTGTGCCGGAGGCGGGACTCGAACCCGCACGAGGTTGCCCTCGCTGGATTTTGAGTCCAGTACGTCTACCAGTTCCATCACTCCGGCGACAGCGGTTAGACGCTTTTTTCTAAAGCGGTGCAAATATAGATAAGTTTTTTTCTAATCGCAATATGTAGCGTTTTTTTAGGTAAAAATCTTTTATCTTTTTCAAATCATCTTCCACAAATGTCGCATCATTGTAGGTTTCTAAAAAAGGTTTTACTTCGGCAAATAAATTGTTTTGCATTTCGCGAACTTCATTAGAAGTTTGTTTGTATTTTTCCAAATCAAAATCCATTTGCAAATCCATCACAGACTCGTTGATGTCCATCATCTCCATCAAAAATGCGTTTGGAATTTCTTGCTTCTCGCTTTCTTTCAACAAACCTTTCAGTTCCAAAATATATTTCACGCGCTCATCGAAATCGGAAAGTGTTTTGTAAGCGCGCGTATTAAGCGTTGACATTTCTAAAATGTGTTCTTGTTCCGTTTCATTTTCGTGCGTATGAAAATCCGGATGGTATTGACGCGACAGTGCATAATATTTTTTTTTCAACGCATTTTCGTCGAGCGTAAAAGAAACAGGTATTTCATAAAATTGAAAAAAATTCATAGTCGGTTTATTGGTTCATTTATTTAATGCTTAATAATATCCAATAAATTTATACCGACAATCAACGCTAACATAAAAAAGAAACCGACTGTAACAAATTTTTCCATTACTTTATCGCTGACTTTACGACCCGTAACAATTTCCCAAAGCAAAAACATCACGTAACCGCCGTCGAGTGCCGGAATTGGTAAAAGATTCATAAACGCGAGAATAAGCGAAAGACTTGCCGTCATTATCCAAAAACGTTCCCAATCCCATACTTTGCCGAACATTTTGGCGATAGATTTAAACCCGCCGACACTTTCTACCGGATTAATTTCGCCGCGAAACATTTTACCGAATGCTTTCACTTGATTCACCAAAAAATCTTCACCTTTGGCAAGACCCATCGGCAGTGCTTGTGCGAAAGAATAATTTTGTTTTTCCGCAGTATAAAATTGTTTTAAATCTGAATTAGCGGCAATACCATATTTGCCGTCTTTACCGGATTGTGCATTTAACGTAATCGTATCATTGCCCCGTTTTACTTTCCAAACAACCGGTACACCGGCAAATTTCGGAGACAATAAAGTAAAATCGTTGTAGAACCGGGTCGGTATATCATTGACAGAAACAAAAACATCACCTGATTTAAGACCGGCTTTTTCCGCCGGCTTGTCTCTCAATACAGCATCAACGACAAACGGCACCGGTAAAGAAAATAAAGGCTTATCTTTATTGTCAAATTTTGTGAGTTGGTTAACGGCATCTTCCGGCAGCGTAATTGTTTTTTCTTGACCTTTTCTCTCCACTGTAATTGTACGTGCGCCGTTAAAAACAATTTCTTTCAATACTTCTCTATCGTTAAAACGATCTACCGCTTTTGTACCAACTGTTTTAATTTTATCGCCCGTCATCAAACCGAATTTTTGTCCGAGTGAATCGGCGTAAATACCGTATTTGGCATTTTGGTTCGGAATGTATTCTTCACCGTAATGCCAAAGCAACATACCGAAAATAAAAAACCCAAGCAAAAAATTAACTGTCACACCACCGAGCATGATAATCAATCGTTGCCACGCTTTTTTCGAACGAAACTCCCAAGGTTGCGGCGGTTGTTTCATTTGTTCGGTGTCCATACTTTCGTCCACCATACCGCTAATTTTCACGTAACCACCAAGCGGCAACATTCCGATACCGTATTCAGTATCGCCAATTTTTTTAGAAATAAGTTTAGAAGGATAATCGAAGAATAAGTAAAATTTTTCAACACGGGTTTTAAACCAACGCGCCGGAAAAAAATGTCCGCACTCGTGTAAAATAATCAAAAGGGATAAACTCAATAAAAACTGCACAATCATTGGTGCGCTCATATATCGGGTAATGATGAATGATGAATCTATTTAACTACGAATTACAAAATACGAATTACGAATGTTGATTTTCCATTCTTGATTCATTAATTATAATGCGCCATTTATATAATTCAATCGGGATGATTTTATTAAAAAGAAAAAAATTCTCCACTTAAGACGCTTGATTTTCAAGTTAGTATCAAACTATTTTCAACCGCCAAAAAAGAACGCAAAGATAACAAAAAAATAATTAGAAAGTAGCTATTAGGTATCAGGTATCAG
>JAYTIA010000607.1:0-3304 GCA_043732145.1 Saprospiraceae bacterium | reverse complement strand
TCAATAAAGACAATAAATAAATAAATAAAAATAGCTGAAAGCTGAAAGCCGAAAGCTGAAAGCCAAAATAAATTATGACACAAACCATAATAACTAAGAACAAAGGCAGCAATCGCTGGATGTGGATTTTAGGTGTTGCAACAATTGCATTGATAGGCGTTGCTATTTATGTGAGCAAAGGCAAAAAAACCGGCGAAAAAGTACACGTCGAAAAAGTGCAGAAACACACGATACAAGAATCGGTATCTGCAAGCGGACGCATTTATCCGGAAAAAGAAGTAAAAATAAGTTCCGATGTTTCGGGCGAAGTGATTGAAATGCTCGTCAAAGAAGGCGATTCGGTACGTGCCGGACAATTATTATGTCGCGTCAATGCCGAAATTTATAAAAGTCAAGTCGCTCGCGGGGAAGCGGGCGTGAGCGCGTCGCAAGCACAATATGCTTATGCACAATCGAATATAAAAAGTGTACAAGCGCGTGAACAACAAGTAAAAGCGCAGAGCGAACAAATTCAAGCGCAACTCGCAACGGCAAAAGCTGCTTTCAAACGCAACGATCAATTACACAATGACGGCGTGATTTCCGATTCGGATTTTGAAACGACGCAATCGCAATTGCGTCAGCAAGAAGCGGGTTTGCGTTCGGCAGAAGCACAAATTCAATCGGCATTGTCGGATGTGTCTTCGTCGGAAAAAAGTGCAGATGCGGCGCGTTACAATTTGAACAGTTCGGAAGCATCACTTAAAGAATTAAAAACAAGTTTGAATAAAACGTCTATTTACGCGCCGGTTGACGGTATTGTATCAAAACGCAACGTACAAAAAGGCGAGCGCGTAGTCGGAACGGCGCAAATGTCGGGAACGGAAATTATGCGCGTCGCGAATATGAATGCTTTGGAAGTACAGGTGAACGTGAGCGAAAACGATATTGCACGCATCGCTACCGGCAACGAAGTAGATGTAGAAGTAGATGCGTTTGCGAAAAGAAAATTTAAAGGACGCGTGAGTGAAATTGCAAACACAGCAGATAATGCGTTCACTGCCACCGGACTCGTGAATTTAACGACCGATCAAGTAACAAATTTCGTCGTGAAAATTCGCCTCGATCCGGCTTCTTACGCCGACTTATTGAAACAAGGGCGCTCACCGTTTCATCCCGGCATGTCTGCATCGGTGGATATTCATACGAACCGCGTGAATGATGCTGTTTGTGTACCCATTCAATCTGTAACGACACGCGATGAAAATGCGGAATTGAAAAAAGCTAAAGCAACTGAAGCGGCAAACAGCAACACACAGCAACAAAAAACTATGGCAACGGCACCTGTAAAAGAAGTTTTGTTTATTGCTGTCGGTGATTCCGTGCGCATGGTAGAAGTAAAAACAGGTATTCAAGACAATGATTTTATACAAATTGTTTCCGGTTTAAAAGGTGATGAAGAAGTTGTTTCTGCACCTTATAATCTCATCGCACGCAAACTTAAAAGCGGTATGAAAGTGCAAAAAGTAACAGAAAAAGAATTATACAAGACTGACGATAAATCGAAATGATTTATTTCATGTACATTAGATGGGTGATTGATGGGTACCTCATCTTAACTCAAAATTAACGCCACCGTTACATCTCAATCGAAATACTTTATTTACTTTTGTTTTTTATTAATAAAAACTTAATCATGAAAATACTTTCGTTGTCATTGCTGCTAATTGTGGCAATTGTTTTTTCAAGTTCTGCTCAAACTATGGGCAATTATAAAGTAACAAAAACTTTTCACATCACAAGCACCGGCGGTTGGGATTATATTTCGGTTGGTCCCGGTAACAATCGCATTTATGTGTCTCACGGTACGCAAGTAAATATCTTGGATGCGACAACGGGTGATTCTTTAGGCGTAATTCCAAATACTGCCGGTGTACACGGTATTGCTTTCAATAAAAAAGCGAATAAAGGTTACACAAGTAACGGCAGAGCGAATACGATTTCTGTTTTCGATTTAACGACCAATAAAATTTTATCTGAAATTCCGGACACGACGAATCCGGATTGGATCATGTACGATAAATCTTCGGATAAAATTATCACTTGTAACGGTAGAAGCAACGATTTGTCTATTGTGGATGCAACGACGGAAAAATTAGTGGCGCGTATTCCGGTAGGCGGAAAACCGGAAACAGCTGTATCTAACCACACCGGTAATTTGTATGTGAACATCGAAGATAAAAATGAAATTGCTGTTATTGATTTGAAAACATACAAAGTAACTGCGCGTTATTCTTTAGCCGGTGACAGTCCGACAGGTTTGGATATTGACAATGAAACGCACCGTTTGTTCGCCGGTTGCGATGGAAAGTTAGTAATTCTTGATGCCGTTTCCGGAAAATTAGTTGATACAATTAAAATCGGTAATGGTTGCGACGGTGTAGTGTTCGATAAAAAATCGAAACAAGTATTCACATCTAACGGTGCAGATGCGACGATGAGTGTGATTCAAGAAGTATCGGAAAATAAATTTACAAAACTCGCAGATGTGCCGACAAAAAAAGGCGCGCGCACCCTCGATATTGATAAAAAAACACAAACCCTTTATTTGCCTACGGCAGATTTTGAACCGCTGAAAGCCGGTGAAAAAAGATCGAAAATGATTCCGGGGTCTTTTCAAATAATTGTGGTGAGCAAATAGGTTTATAGGTAATTAGTTGAATAGTTTATCGGTGATTGATTTATTGGTTATTGATTTATCGGTAAAAAAAATGCGCAAGAAATTTATTTTTCTTTGCGCATTTTTATTTTTCATAAAAAAGATTTTCAACTAACAACTAAATTTATTTTCCTTTTATACGCGCCAACCCGGATTTTGCTTTTGTGTGCAGCGCGTCCGCATGATCGTCCGGATTTAAAGAGAGACAATAATTATAAAATTCGCGAGCTTTGGTGTATTGGTTCAGTGTTTCATAAATCAAACCCAGTTGCAACGCCGAATTACACGGAAAGTAAGTACGCGAATCATGTCCGCTTTTAATCGTTTTATCGTAATAAACAATAGATTCGTTGTACCGTTTCAACATTTGCAAAATACGCCCCAAACGATACGACCATTCCAATTTTTGTTCGGGTGTGTCGAATTGATTTTCGTTTTTTAACGTCATAATCTCCTCTGCTTTGGAATAATATCCGCCATCAAAAAGCAAACGTCCGGCTAAAAGTGTGCCGTCCGGAATAATTCCTGTTTTTGCTTCTTTCAACGCATTTTTATCGTTCCCGCCTTCCGCGCGACCTTGCGTTTTACATTTTTCCATTGAAGCGA
>JAYTIA010000606.1:0-8646 GCA_043732145.1 Saprospiraceae bacterium | reverse complement strand
ATGCGCGGTCATTCACACTTGAAGCATAATTGTGCATCAAACCGAGTGTGTGTCCGACCTCATGCGCCGCCAATTGACGCAAACGTTGAAGGGCGGCTTGTTTCATTGTTTCAGGTGCAGGTTTTCCGGTTTCGTAAGGCGAAAGTAAGCCGGTAAAAATTAAATAATCTTGACGCACGCGCAAAGAACCGAGCGTGACTTGCCCTTTAATAATTTCACCCGTGCGCGGATCGGTAATAGTTGCACCGTAAGACCAACCGCGCGTTGAACGATGCACCCAATTAATCATATTGTATCGAATATCCATCGCATCTGCACTGTCCGGTAAAATTTTTACTTGGAAGGCATCTTTATAACCTGCCGCTTCATACGCTTGATTCCACCAACGCGCCCCATCTAAAAGTGCAGAACGAATTGGTTCGGGTGTACCGTTGTCGAGATAATAAATAATCGGCGAGACGGGTTCGCTGATAGCTGCGTTTATATTTTTTTTCTTCAAGCGATGTCGTGCAATATAAATTTTTTCAATCGGTTCGTTTATCGGGCTGCCGTAATCGAAAAACAAAGTTCCGAAATAACCGCTTCGAATATCATATTTGCGCGGTTGATAATTACTGTCCGGCAATTGCACAAACGAATGATGCACACGCATCGTTATCGCTTCGGTTGAAGGTGCAACGGCATTTACAAATTTTCCTGCATCATTGCCGCCGACAAAAGTTATCATTGATTCAAATTCGGAATTGAGCGGAAAATTGCGCGTATTCGGAAAATACATCGCCGAGCGCGGTTCATTAAAAACGTAAGTACCTTGATTCATGCGTTTTATTCTGTCGGCGATACCATGTGCATCACGCACAAAAAATGCCGTCGCATCTACTAAAAATTTTCCGTCTTCTTCCGCTTCTGCATTAAAACTCCATAGAACGGATTGCGCGAATGATTCTTTGACGGCGCGTTCTTCATTTTTACCTGCATTCAAAGCGCGATACGCATAATTAGGTTGAATAAGCAAAATTTTTCTGCCGACTTTATTGAAATAAACAATTCGTGACGCACCGATTTGTCCACGATCGAGACCAATATCATTCGAGCCGAGACCGGCGGGTAAAGAATTGACATACAAAAATTCGCTATCGAATTTATCAATCAACATCCAAATTCTGCCGCTTGCATCGTCTTGAAAAAAAGTAAAAAAACCGTTTTGTTGTTTCATACCTTTTGTTCGTTCCAATAATTTGGAAGCACTTGGCGTTTGTTGTGCCGATAAATTTATTGTAAAAAGGAAAAAAAACAGGTAAAGCGTTTTTAGTTTAGATAGCATCATTTAAGTGTATTTATTTACGTTTTTTAAATATTTTTCTTATATTCATAAGGCAAAGCTCTACTCCACATCGCTTCAAATTGATGTTGAAAATAAGTGTACCAATCCGGATCCGTTTTTTTATCTATACTAAATGCCGGTAAAATGCCCCAATCTACATGGTGTACATACATTTCTACAAAAATACTACCTGTTTTGCTGCCTCTAAAATCTAAAATACCATAAGAAGGCGGATATTTGAGCATCCGAATATTAAAGGCATCTTCTTTAAGGTTAAGCGTTGACATGGAATATTTTTTCAGGTACTCTGCATTTTGTAATGTAATATCTAGTTTTTTAATGAAATAAGACACATCGTTGTCTTCACTTCTCGCTCGACCCATTTTAAGTACTTCATCCTCTTTACTCATCACCAATACTCTTATTTTTGCACCTTTCCGGAGCGCGTCTTTCAGAGAACTTAAATTTTTATCAATCGTTGTACCGAGTGCCGCACCGCATAAATCAATTTGTGCCGATGATTGGATGAAAGTATCGAAATCGGCACTTGCAGTTTTAAAAAATTTTTTCGCACTCACGTTGTCTGTATTTTCTAAATGTCCCAGCAACAAATCTATCCTATCTCCTAATTCCATTTCATCTAATGAAAATAAATAGTTGATAAAGAAAAAAGTAAAAACAGAACCGATTAAACCTGTTCCCAAACTTATCAAAGCACTTTGCAATATATCTGCACCACGCACAAAAGCAAAAATGAGTAATATTGTACCCAAACTGCCGACAAAAAGATAAATGAGAATAAAATACTTCGCGCGTTGTTTTCGTACCATTATGTTTTTATTTTTGTTTGAACATCATTTGGAGTAAGTAGCAATAAACGTTGGAAATTCGCACCAACAAAAATACAACGGGAGTTGCATTTTTCGAAATGTAGAGACGGGGATTTTTATCAATCTAATTCCAAACTATCAATCATTTCTTCTAATTCATTAGGTTTGAGGTCTTGTTTTTCGCTTTTGTCGTAAATTGTGAGTAAGTAAACAGTTTCTGTTTCAAAATACAAATAGGTAATAACTCGTCCGCCGCCACTTTTACCTTTGCCTTTACTGCCAATTGCTAAACGAATTTTATAGCAATTGTTTCCGATAAAAGTACCGGTTTCCGGTTTTGATATTAAACTATCTATCAGTTCAACAAATTCATTTTTGAGAGATGGAAATTTTTTTGCCAATCGTTTGAGTTCTTTTTCAAAACGGTGGGTGGTTACTATGCTATAACTCATTTAAAAGTTCTTGTGCAGTTTTCAATTTAATTTTTCCTTGTTTATGAAGTCGCACTTGCTCAGCAGCTTCTTTCAAATCATCCCACAACTCTACGGCTGATAAAGACATCGGCTTTACGTTTTTTATAAACGAGAGACTGTTTAAAACTTTAATACCGAATTTCGCTTCGCTGTCGGGAATATCAATTAAAACTTTCATTAAAATTTATTTTGCGGTTCTGATAATTTGATCTGTTTTACTCACGGCTTAAAATTTATCTACAAAAATAATATTTTTTTTGAAAACAACTGGGTAATTTTTTGAAAATGTAGAGACGGCGATTTATCGCGTCTCAAGTTTATTTTGGATGAATCAGGTAATATTCTTTCATTTTAATTTTTTAATCAATCTTTTAAATTCGGGTACATCGTCCTCTAATTTAGAAGCATCGAGTAGTTTAAGTAATTCAATACCGTGTTTTATTTTATGGTATTCGCCGCGCTTTGTATTTTTAGATATTTCTTGAAGTTTTTCGTCAGGTTTTTCTATTTCGTGTGCTTTTTTCTTTGGTAATTTTTGAGAAATTAATTTGTTGTTTTCATCTTTACCATAAAATTTATCTAAGATTTCAGGTTGCGATAAAAACCAATTTTCCATTTCTTGAATCATATAAAACACACAATCTTTTTGGTTTAAAAGATTATTGTCTATTAAATCATTTTCAATTTCGGTTTCGGGTTTGTCTAAATCAATTAATAGTAAACTCAAATCGGTTAAAAGTCTGTTGTTTTTAAATTTATCAATCGTTTGCATTTTGCCGTTACCTAAAATAATTCGTGGCAATTTACCTTTTATTTTTTGTTCAAGTAATTTGGATAATCCTTGACGTAAATCTCCGTTCGGAGAATTTGATTCGCCTTCAACGAATAAAAGTATTTTAAGAGCCATATCTCACCCCTCCTAAGTCGCCTTGTCGCCACATTTGTCCTAAAGAAAATTCTTTGTACCAACCTGCAAACTGTTCTCTATCGTAAGAAACTACTTGTGTAGCATTGTTTTCATCTTTTTCAAACACATGCACGTCTTCAATATCAAAATAATTCAAAAAATTTTCCGAGTGTGTAGAAATTATAAACATCGAAGTTTCTGAAGCCTCTTTAATCGCATTGGCAATATTTAAAATCATATCCGGATGCAAACCAACTTCCGGTTCATCAATACAAACTATGCGTCCGCGATCCGGATTATAAACGATTGCTAACAAGCATAAATAACGCAAAGTGCCGTCAGAAATATTTGAAACATGAATTGAACTATTGAAACTACTTTCTTCTAACATTAATTCTATATTTCCACCAATCAAATTAAAATCAAATCCTGTAAAATTAGGATTTACTTCTTTCAGCATTTCCACAATTTTGCGGTAATACTGTTTGTGATTTATTTTAATCGTATTTAAAATTTGCGGTAAATTCGTACCGTCTGCCGACAATCTTCTTTCGGATGTCGGTAACATGGGTTTTCGCATTCTACTTTGAGGTGAGGTATCGAAGTAATCGTAAACTACTATTTCTTTGATGGCTTTTTTTAAAGACGATAAATTTTTTAAATTTTCTTCTAATTCACTTATACCATTTAGCACAAGTTCTTGAGTGTCACTACGTCTTGATCTATTTTTATTATCCTGAAATTCAACTCTACCACTACGAGTTTCAAGTTCAATAAAATTTTTATTTTTTATCAATTCATCCACACTATAATTTGAAAGACTTGGAGACCCTTGAATTGAAATTTCATAAATCGGTTCGGTAGTAGTGATAGAGCGCGAAGCAAAAGAAGATGGTATTCCCTCAAACTTGTAAATAAGTTGTATGATATTAAGTCTTCTTGAATCTTTCGCACCTTTAAAATAGAAATTAGCAAACCCTCCAAGATTATCAAAAATATGTTTTCTCAAACCACCGCCTCCAACGCCTTCTTTTAAAAAACGTAATGCTTTTAAAAAATTAGATTTTCCTGAACCGTTAATACCAACTAAGATATTTACATTGGGTCTCAACTTGATAGTTGCATCTTTAAAACTATAAAAATTAGTAATGGTAATTTCCTTTATCATGTATTCCGATGTGATTCAATATTTACTTGTAAAAATCTAAATATTGTTACAAATTTACGAGGTTATCTTTAATTTTTGTGTTTATTTTTTTAAATGTAGAGACGGCGATTTATCGCGTCTCACGTTTATTCGGTCAACCGGATTTTGCAAAATAAACTTGAGACGCGATAAATCGCCGTCTCTACAAGCAAATTTGAATAGATTTGAAAATCGTTGTTTTAAATATTTTTCAATGAGATATTTTTTTGTTTTTTTCAATTGTGTTAGAAAGCCGTAATTTTTTTTGTTTTAATTCTGAAATATTCTATTTCCGAGTTTACGAATCTACCAGTGAACCAATAAATAAAATCTAATTTTTTTATATCGTGAATATCAATATTTGCAAATCTCATATCAAACATTTTCATAGGTTTTTGAAGGAGGTGATTTTTCAAAACCTCTTCATATTCTTGTTGAATTAAAGTATAAAGATTTAAATAATTCTCAATTTTTTCATGTGCAATTTTGGGTGATTGGTTTTCAGAAAAATTAAAAACAATG
Source organism: Saprospiraceae bacterium (assembly GCA_043732145.1). Classification (GTDB taxonomy): domain Bacteria; phylum Bacteroidota; class Bacteroidia; order Chitinophagales; family Saprospiraceae; genus JAAFJT01. The sequence continues at coordinate 3,404 of JAYTIA010000606.1, read as the reverse complement.
CGAATCATTTTATCATATATCACTTTCCGATTATCAATGGTGTGAAGCATTTTGGTAACAAAAGAAAACTGAACACTATTTGTTCCTTTGAGTGTTTTTATTTGATGTAATTTAATTAAAACATCTTTTAAGTTAATCTCGACATTTTTATTTTCAGCTAAATCTTCAAAGATTTCGAAAAATTTGTTTTCAAAGTTGACACCCAAGTGTGCAACCGGCATTCCGTAAAAATTTTTAAATTCGGTTTTAAATTCGGTTTTAAATTCTTCGTTTTTGGATACTCTGCAATCTTCAAATTTTTTTTGAATTAAGATATATTTATCAATTGCTTTTCTATCCAGTGAATTTATCACAAATTGAGCATTATCATTGACCCATTTAACCCTTTCATTGATATTATTTAGTGGCAGCATTTTTAAGTTTTAAAATCTAAAAAAGTATTTTAATCTTTGCAAAGATAATGAATCTGAAAATTAATTTTTTAACATTTTTAGAATATAATTTTAAAAAAAAAATAAATGACCACCACCACACAACCCATCACCTTCAACCGCACTAACTTCACCAACGAACAACTCATAAAATTGTATCGTCAATTGCTTTATCCGCGATTGATTGAAGAAAAAATGTTGATTTTAATTCGACAGGGAAAAGTATCGAAATGGTTTTCGGGTGTCGGACAAGAAGCAATTTCTGTGGGTTGCGCCGCCGCGTTGTTGCCGTACGAAATGATTTTTACGATGCACCGCAACCTAAGCGTGTTCACGACGCGCGATGTGCCTTTATATAATTTATTCGCGCAATGGCAAGGCAAAGCAGACGGATTCACGAACGGACGCGACAGATCTTTTCATTTCGGAACTTTAGAACATCATATCGTAGGTATGATTTCACATTTGGGTCCGCAATTATCTTTAGCTTGCGGTGTGGCTTTAGCGCACAAAATTAAAAAAGAAAAGCGCGTATCGTTAGCGTTTACGGGCGAAGGCGCGACATCGCAAGGAGAATTTCACGAAGCATTGAATGTGGCGGCTGTTTGGAAATTGCCGGTAATTTTTGTCATAGAAAATAACCGGTACGGACTATCTACGCCGATTAATGAGCAATACGCTTGTAATGATTTAGTGGATAAAGCATTCGGTTACGGCATGAAAGGCGTGAAGATTGACGGTAATAATATTTTGGAAGTGTATAAAACCATTTCAGATTGTGCCGCCGAAATGCGCGAAAATCCGCATCCGGTTTTAATCGAATGCAAAACTTTTCGCGTGCGCGGACATGAAGAAGCGTCCGGTACAAAATATGTTCCGGGAGATTTGCAAAAAGCATGGTCGCAACGCGATCCTTTAAATACTTACGAACAGTTTTTATTGTCGGAAGGCATCATTACCGAAAATTTTATCGAAACGGAACGCGAAATTTTTAAAAAACACATTGGCGTATCGGCGGATAAAGCGTATGAACAACCGAAAATAAGTTCGACACCGGAAAAAGAATTACATGATGTGTATGCTTCGCAGCTATCAGCAGTCAGCAGTCAGCAGTCAGCAGAAATAAAAAATTTGCGGTTTGTTGATGCGATCAGCGAAGGATTGAAACAAGCAATGGAACATCATCCGGAATTAATTTTAATGGGACAAGATATTGCGGAATATGGCGGCGTTTTTAAAATTACGGAAGGTTTTGTCGCGCAATTCGGAAAAGAGCGCGTGCGCAATACGCCGTTGTGTGAGTCTGCGATTATAGGTTGCGCGCTTGGTTTGAGTTTGAAAGGTATTAAAGCGATGGTGGAAATGCAATTTGCCGATTTCGTTTCGTGCGGATTCAATCAAATTGTCAACAACTTAGCAAAATTGCATTATCGTTGGAAAAAAAATGCAGATGTTGTTATTCGTATGCCGACAGGTGGCGGTATTGCTGCGGGTCCGTTTCATTCGCAAAGTACGGAGGCGTGGTTTACGCATGTACCCGGATTAAAAATTGTTTATCCGAGCAATGCGATTGACGCAAAAGGTTTACTGATTGCAGCACTCGAAGATGAAAATCCGGTTTTATATTTTGAACACAAGGCGTTGTATCGTTCCGTCTCCGGCGATGTGCCGACGCATTATTATTCTACGCCGATTGGAAAAGCAACAACGACTCGTATCGGAAAAGATTTATCCATTATTACTTACGGTATGGGTGTACATTGGGCTTTAAAAGCAGTGGAAGAAACCGGTATTGATGCAGAAATTATTGATTTGCGTTCACTCGTACCACTTGATTATGAAGCAATTGAAGCAACCGTAAAAAAAACTAATCGCATAATTATTTTACATGAAGACACACTTTTCGGCGGTATCGGCGGCGAACTTTCTGCTTGGATAGGTGAGCATCTTTTTAAATTTTTAGATGCGCCCGTCTTGCGCGTCGCGAGTTTAGATACGCCTGTTCCGTTTGCGGCAGATTTGGAAAAGATTTTTTTGCCGGAGGAAAGATTACGCGAGGCTATGAACAGAATTATGACATTTTAAAAACGTGTTACCCTCAAAAAATCGGACAACAAGTTAAAAAACAGAATCCGCCCCCTAAAAACCAATATTTTCATAAATATCGTTAATGGATAAAACGACGTTAAGAGATTTGAGTGAAACATTTTGATTTTCGATACTGTAAGGTGTAATGCGCCATAAATCATCGGCTTCACGATAGCGCGTTTCTACGCTTATTTTTTTAGGGTCAATCAAAACATATTCTTTAAAAGAAGGAATAGATTGATACAAATCAAATTTTGCGGTTCTGTCGTAAAGTCCCGTTTTGCGTGAAAGCACTTCGACAACAACTAACGGATTGAGTAAAATATCTTCTCGATTTTGATAAAAAATAGGTTTATCAAAAATCACCAATGCATCCGGATAAACGGCAACATTTTCAGATTCAACATATATTTTTTGTCCATCTCCCAGAACGATATATTTTTGTCCAACTAATTTTAAAGCGTTGCGCAAAGCATGAGCCGTATTCATGGCAACAAGATTGTGATTGTATTTTGCGTTGGGCATTTTTACGATAATTCCATTATAAAATTCGTGCTTGTCTTTTGATCTTTCTTCACGCGCAAGGTATTCCCGCAAGGTATAGACTTTAGGAGCAAGAGGCGGAATATTTGAAATCGGTTTTTCGGAAACAGCAATTGAATTACTCATTTGAAAACTTTTTTACAAAGATAAATAAAAAAATTAAATTTCTTATCACTGTCTATGCTCTAAACAATTTTTCAAAAACATCCAGGAGTTTGTGTAAGCGTCGAGGAATACCTGTTCGCCCGTTATTCATTCCTTAAATTTAGTTTTTTAAGATTGACTCACTAAACTATCAATTGGTACAGGTTCAAAAGTATTCATCTTCCCGAAATCAACTAC
>JAYTIA010000605.1:0-3323 GCA_043732145.1 Saprospiraceae bacterium | reverse complement strand
GTTGTCAATTGTCAACTGTCAATTGTCAATTGTCAACTATCAAGGTTTCGTGACCACTTTATCAAAATCGCCCGCATAGAAATAACTGATTTTTGATGGTACGAAATATTTTTTTATCGCCGCATTCACATCACTTAAAGTGGCTTTAGCGAGTTTGTTTTCAAATTCAGCATCGTGTTGCATGGTTTGATTTAAAAATAAATTGCTGTTCAATTTATTCACCAATTGTTTGTCGTCGGAACGATCTAATTGGTGGGTTTCAGCAATTGATTTTTTTGCCAATGCTAATTCTTCTGCGGTGATGCCGTCTTTGTAAAATTTTTCAAGTTCTTCTTTAAACGCCGCTTCTAATCGTTTGGCATTTTCAGGCGCGTAAATTGCATAAGCACCCATGCCGCCGGATTTATCAATCGGATCGGCATAAAAAAACGAACCGACACCATAACTTATCCCTTCTTTTTGGCGAATGCGTGTTGCCAATCTGCTGCTTAAACCACCTTCACCAAAAATATAATCACCGATTGAAAGATTAATAAATTCCTGATCGTTTTCGTTAATCGGCAAATTAAGCGCGGCTACAAACATTGCGTTGGGTTTATCCGGTGTTTTAAAATCGGTGCGCTTGCCGGCAATATCAAAAAAAGTATTTTCCAGACGTTTATAAGGTTTAGGTGATTTCCAATTTGCAAAATTTTCATCTAAAAATTTTTTTACTTCCGTTTCGTCAAAATCACCGATAATAGATGCCGTGGCATCAGAAGCACCGTAAAAGGATTTATAAAAACTTTTGACCTCCTCCAATTTTACTTTTTTTATATTGGCGATACTTTCTTGTAAAGTAGGTGTATAACGCACATCGGTCGAAGGATAAGGTTTCGTCAAGCGTTGCATAGCATTAACTGCAATAGCTTGAGGGTCTGAAAGTGCTTGTTCTTTTTGTGAAAGCATTTGTTGACGCATTTCTTCAAATTCTTTTTCAGGAAAACCGGCATTGTGCAAAATATCGCCCACTAATTTTAAGGTCTGCGGAAAATTATCGCGCACTGTTTCTATGTTTATTGTCGTTTTATCGGCACTTGAAGAAAAGAAAACGGATGCTTTAAGTTGATCGAATTTATCTTTTATTTGCTGTTCCGTCATCGTTGTTGTGCCTTTGGGCAACATACTTCCAACCATTGTGGCAGGTGTATTCAAATTTTGCAAACTATTGACATCCCCGTAGCGCAATGTGATAACAGCATTTACAGTATTGCCGCGCGTTTTTTTAGACAGCAGTACATATTTCATATTGCCGGACTTTCCGGTTTTAGTGCGGGCATCAATATTATTTACGGAAGCATCAAAGACTTCTCCTTCAGACATGACAGCTTTGCCGACATAACCTGAAACTAAAGCCGAAACTTCAGGCGTTGACGGAATTTCTGCGCGATCGGGCTTTGCTTCCGGAATAAATAAACCTACTGTGCGATTTGATGGTTTAAAATATGCTTTTGCAACACGATTTACATCACCGGCAGTAACTTTTTCTAAATTATCGCGGTAAATAAAAAAAGTGCGCCAATCACCGATTGCCATAAATTCACTCATAAAAGTACCGGTGCGCTCCGAATTGCGATAAGTTTCTTCTATGTATTTTAAAATTTGTGTTTTAGCGCGATTCACTTCTTCATCCGTGATGGGTTTATTTACAATATCGTCAATGGTTTGAAGTAAAATAGTTTTAGCGGAATCTAAATTAGATTCTTTACGCACCGTCGTTTCAAAATAAGCAAAACCAGGTTCTTTTGTTTGAAATGAATAGCCGGAAACATTGGTGGCTTTTTTTGTTCCCACTAAATTTTTATATAACCTGCCCGATGGATTGTCTGATAAAGCCGACAATAAAACATCTATCGCCGGAAAATCGGAATGAGAACCGGCAGGAACATGATAGCCGGCTGATGCTACTTGAACATCGCCTACGCGACGTAAAGTCACACTGCGTTCTCCGTCTTGTGTCGGTTCAATGGTGTAACTTGGCGGTAAAATGCGCGTGGCAGCCGGGACTGACGAAAAATATTTGTCAACAAGAGCAATCGCTTTTTGCGGATCGAATTTTCCGGCAATTAATAAAACTGCATTGTCAGGCTGATAAAATTTTCTGTAAAATGCTTGCAAATTTTCTATAGGCACATTTTCAATATCCGAGCGATTGCCGATGGTTGATTTGCCGTAATTGTGCCACAGATATGCCGTACTCATCACACGCTGATTTAAAATATTTGTCGGATAATTTTCTCCAGCTTCAAATTCATTGCGAACAACTGAAAATTCAGATTCCAAATCTTTTTTGGCGATGAAAGAATTTATCATTCTGTCGCTTTCTAAATCTATTGCCCAATTTAAATTTTCATCGCTCGCGTTAAATGTTTCGAAATAATTTGTTCTGTCGTACCAAGTGCTGCCGTTCCAATTCGCACCATATTTTTTAAATTCGGCGGGAATATCTTTATGTCTCGGCGCGCCTTTAAAAACCATGTGCTCCAATAAATGCGCCATGCCTGTTTCTCCTCCACCTTCCGAACCGCTGCCGACTAAGTAAGTCATATTGACGGTAGTAGTTTGTTTCGATGCGTCAGGAAATAATAAAATTCGTAGCTTATTACTTTTCAAGCGATATTCTGTCATGCCTTCAACGGAAGTAGTTTTTACAAAATTGTCGGGTAATGTTTGAGCTTTCATCTGTTTTGAAAAAGCACAGAATAAGAGCGTGAGCGTGAATACACCGCAAAAGCGGAAAAGAGAAGTCTTCATGTTATGTCGTTTTTTTTTTAAAATAAATTAAGCATTATTAATGAATAAGAAATAAAATTTGCATTAAGAACTAATTATTTATTTATCATTCTTTATCTTATATAGCGAACATCGGTTAATATTTAACACAAAAGAATCACGTCCGCACATTTTTCAATGTTCAATTTTTCTTCAAGTTCGTGTCTGTCCTTGTCTTTGCGAAATTTTAAGGCAGTTTTTTTCTTTTGGGGCATAGAAAATCGCGTTTAATTATTATTTCATTCGGTTATTAAACTAATTTCGATGCAAATTAATAAATTTTTTTAGTGTTGGTAATAAAATGTAAATTTTTTTTATAAATTGGACTAAATAAATTCAATTCATTAAAGCATCTTTTTTGAAAATTCCTTGCAATACATCGGTTAAAGAACTACTTTTGCAATTCGAAATTTGGTTCGGTAGCTCAACGGATAGAGCAACTGCCTTCTAAGCAGTAGGTTATTGGTTCGATTCCAATCCGAATCACGAAAAAATGAAGATAGACTTACTTA
>JAYTIA010000604.1:0-3324 GCA_043732145.1 Saprospiraceae bacterium | reverse complement strand
CGCTTTTTATTTTGAAAAAACGAATTAACGAATTAACCAATCAACCATTTAACCATTTAACCAACTTTTCTCGTCAAAACTTTTTTCACTGCCGCAACTACATCAACAATTCCCAAACCATATTTTGCTAATAATTCATCCGGCGTGCCGCTTTCACCGAAAGAATCATTGACACCGACAAACTCTTGCGGTGTCGGTAAATTTTTTGCTAAAACTTCTGCAATGGCACTGCCGAGACCTCCGTTCATTTGATGTTCTTCGGCACTTACGACGGCGCGGGTACGTTTTACAGATTCGATAATTGCCGCAGTATCCAGTGGTTTTATTGTATGAATATTTACAACTTCGCAAGATACGCCTTCCGTTTCCAATTGTTTTGCTGCTTCAAGCGCGTGCCAAACCAAATGTCCGGTCGCGAAAATAGTTACGTCTTTTCCGTCGCGCAAAGTCAAAGCCTTACCTATAACGAACGGTAAGTTATCCGTAAACATGGGCCAAGCCGGACGACCGAAACGCAAATAAACCGGTCCGTGATGATCGGCAATGGCTATCGTTGCTGCTTTTGTTTGTGCATAATCACATGGATTAATGACGGTCATGTTCGGCAAATTACGCATCATCGCGAGATCTTCCAAAATTTGATGCGTTGCACCATCTTCACCTAAAGTTAAACCCGCATGAGACGCACAAATTTTTACATTTTTATCTGAATAAGCAACCGATTGACGAATCTGATCGTAAACACGACCGGTGGCAAAATTGGCGAAACTTGTTGCATAAGGAATTTTTCCGCCAATGGCGAGACCGGCAGAGATGCCAATCATATTCGCTTCTGCAATACCGACTTGAATAAATCTTTCCGGAAATTCTTTTATAAAATTATCGAGTTTCAACGAACCCGCCAAATCTGCGGTCAGTGCTACGACATTCGGGTTCGTTCTGCCGAGTTCTAAAATACCGTCGCCGAAGCCGTCGCGTGTTGCTTTTTTACCTTTTACTTCAATTGCCGGTGCGCCCATAATTTGGATTTTAGATTTTAGATTTTGGATTTACGATTTTAAATAATTTTATAATTCGTAACTTCTAATTTTATAAATTTATCAGTTAAATGAATTTGAAAACTCTATTTACGCATGCAAAGATAATTGGAAAAAAGAGAAGTGAAAACAAAAAACGAAATTCATTTTTTGCATATTAATTGGCAATACATTATTGCCTCTTTCACGAAACTCTCTATGCTACAAATTTTTAAAATCTTATGTAGAATTATAAGTTCAATAACCTTGTACTTAGCATCTCTTTTAAAATAAATTTTCAAAAATCATTCAGAGTCGCCCGTTTTTCATCTTTTCCAAAAAAAAATCCTACCTTTCAGTAACCTTTTTTAACACGTACGGTTTCCGTATCAAATTAAAAAGCAAACGAAATTATTTTGGAAAAAGCTCAAAGCTAATTCACATTCAAAACCAATTACTTGGACTCAGTGACCGACAATGCCATCATGCTCAAAGTTAAATCGGGAGATTTAAACAAAATGAGTTTGCTTTTCGAGCGACATCATCGTCCGTTGTATGGTTTTCTTTTTCATTCAACCGGACAAAAGGAATCGAGTGAGGATATGGTACAAAATGTTTTTTACAGAATGTTGAAATACCGTCACACGTTTAAAGGCGAAGGTGAATTTAAAACTTGGATGTATCATTTAGCACGCAATGTTTTGAATGATTATGTGAAAAAAAATAAACCGTTTGTTCATAAAAATGATTGGGTCGATTATGCGGAAAAATTGCCTGTCAGTGAATCTGCTGATACAGCTATTCAGAAAGAAGAACAAATATCGATGCTGAATAAAGCCATATCGAATTTAAGCCACGAAAGCAGAGAAGTATTGATTTTGAGTAGGTTTCAAGAATTAAAATACGAAGAAATTGGACGTATTTTGGAAATAAGTGAAGGCGCAGTAAAAGTGCGCGTACACCGTGCCATGAATCAATTGAAAAATTCGTTACTCGTTACGCGTTAATAATTATTCGTTGAATGGTCACGAATAACGAGAAATACATAAAATATGAATTGTACAAATTATCAAGAACAAATACCGGATTGGTTGAATAAAAATCAGAATGAGCGTGAGCGCATTGCTTTTGAAAATCATTTGGCGGAATGCGCTGAATGTAAAAAAGCATTGAACGCTTCGCAACAAGTCTGGAATTTATTAGGTGAAATTCCGAGTCCAGAACCGTCGCCCGCAATGCGTGTAAAATTTAATGCTATGCTCGAAACATACAAAGCCGGCGAAGCAGATAAACGGCAACCGATTCCGGAAATATTTTCGACATTAAAAAATTTGTGGACTTTACAACCGCGATTACAATTGGCGTACAGTATAGGTTTATTGGTGATTGGGCTTGCAATCGGGTATTTTTCCAATCAGCAAAATAATACACAAATTGAAATGCTTTCGACGCAAGTAACTGAAATGAAACAAATGATGATGCTTTCGTTATTAGAAAATCCGTCGGCCTCCGAGCGTTTGCGTGCGGTGAGTTACACCGACGATTTTAAAGATGTCAACACTCAAGTTATTGAAGCATTATTGACAACACTTAATAACGACCAAAACATCAACGTTCGATTGATGACTATTGAAGTACTGGCTAAATTGGCGAACAATCCGATAGTGCGAGAAGGTTTAGTGCAATCCATTGTAAAACAAGATTCACCGTTAGTGCAATCCGCTTTAGCTGATGCAATGGTGAAATTGCAAGAAAAACGATCGGTAAAAAATTTCCAACAACTGCTCAAAAAAAATAATCTGAACGAATTGGTAAAAACAAAAATCGAACAGACGATAAAAAAACTTTCATAGAAAATTTTTTTTGAAATGAAATTTTTTTTGAAAACTATAAAAATTATGTCCTCTCCGATTTCTATTTAGTTCACAATTTAAATCAAAAAAAAAATGAAAAAATTAATTATTGCTTTAATTTCAATTACATTATTTTCATGTAATCGCGTTCCTGCTCAATCGCACGATTTTAAAGAACATATTAGCAAAACGTTTAGTTTGCAGAATATAGGTGGCAGTCTGGCTGTTTATAATATTTCCGGTTCAATTAAAGTAACAGGTTATTCGGGCGACAAAATTTTGATTGAAATAGACAAAACTATTTCGGCAGATAATAACCAAGCCATAGAAGCCGGAAAAAAAGAATTCAGATTGGAGTTTGAACAAATTGGTGACAGCATTACGATTTATATCGCCGAACCTTATGATTCAAGACCGCGCAAAAACACCGGTAATCATTGGCACGAAGATAGAAA
>JAYTIA010000603.1:0-3328 GCA_043732145.1 Saprospiraceae bacterium | reverse complement strand
ATCTCGCGTTGTCGCTTCACGCAGCCGATGATTTGAAACGCAATGAAATCATGCCCATCAATGAGCATAATAATTTGAATGTTTTAATGGAGGCATTAGAACATTTTTATAACAAAACGCGGGCACGTATCACTTACGAATACATCGCTTTCAGAGATTTTAACGACGACTTAAACGATGCAGCACGATTGGTGCGTTTGTGCAAAAAATTCCCGGTGCGGGTGAATATTATTGAATACAATCCCGTTTTCGGTTTAGATTTTGTAAAAAGTGATGATACTAAAATTGATCGTTTTGCAAGTTATTTGAATGATAAAGGCGTTTTTGTCACCGTCAGAAAATCGCGCGGGAAAGACATTGATGCCGCTTGCGGACAATTGGCGAATAAATAGTTTTTAGTTTCTAGCTTTGAGCCATGAGCTTTTAGCTGTGAGCTATCAGTCCGCCGCAGTTCAAAGTTCATGGCTCAAAGCTCATAGCTCACATCTAAAAAATGCAAGATTTTTCCTGGTTATCACGCACCGCATTATTGGTCGGTGATGAACGTTTAAAAACGCTGAGTACTAAACATGTTTTAATAGTAGGTTTGGGTGGTGTCGGTTCGTTTGCGGCAGAATTTATTGCGCGTGCCGGTATCGGTACTTTGACAATTGTTGACGGCGATGTCGTTGACCCCACAAACCGCAACCGACAATTGCCCGCACTGTCGAGTACGCACGGCGTATCGAAAGCGGATTGGATGGCGGAACGTTTACGCGATATAAATCCGGAAATTATTTTGCACGTCAGAAAAGATTTTTTAACACCCGATAAAGCAGAAGAAATTTGTCAAGCCACACACTTTGATTATGTCGTGGATTGTATTGACAGCGTATCGCCAAAAATATATCTCATCGCATCGGCAAAAGCGGCGGGTTTAAATATCGTGAGTTCGATGGGTGCCGGCGGAAAAATGGATCCGATGCGCATAAAAATTTCCGATTTGTCAGATACTTACAACGATCATTTCGCACTGCAAATTCGCAAACGTTTAAAAAGCAAAGGCATTCGCACTAATTTAATTTGTGTTTTCAGCGATGAACCGTCACCGAAATCTGCTTTGATGATGACAGATGGTTCAAATTTTAAAAAATCGGCGTATGGTACTATTTCGTATATGCCGGCGGCTTTCGGCGGTGTGTGTGCGTCGGTTGTCATCAGGCATTTATTAGGAGAGAAGATTCAATTGTATAAAAATAAAGCGTTAACGGAGATGAAGAAAAAAAGAGTTTTACATAAGTTGAAAGATAAATAGGGTAGTGAAAAAGCAATTGCAAAACTTTTGGGAAAACATAAATTTAAATTTATGAAATTTAGGAAAGCTACCGCATCACCGTTACATCTCCTTGATAAATAACATCTCCGCCATCACGAAAATGCACTTCCATGTAATAAATATAAACCCCGTTCGGTACAACGTTGCCTTTGAAAGTACCGTCCCATTGTAAATCCGGTTTATTATTTTCTTTTCCGAAAACGATATTGCCCCAACGGTCTGAGATATAACACGTGCGCACAAAATCAAATTGCCTGTCGCCGGAAACGGTAAAAAAATCGTTGATGCCATCGCCGTTTGGAGAAAAAGCGGTGGGAATAAAAATTTGGCGCGTTCTGTTCACTTGAATATTTATAGCGGCTTCTGTTGTGCAAAAAGACGCATCTGTGGCAACGAAACGCAAAATCGTTGAATTAATTGGTTTGGCAAAAGTAAAAATACAAGTATCGCAACTGACATCTTCCGGACGATACCAACGCACGTAAAGCGGAATAAAATTAAGTGTCGGCGTTAAGGCAATACTGTCGCCGACATTTATTTTAAAATTATCGGGCAGTGAAATGTGCAAATCAGTATTCCTGAATGGTTTTACGGTTGTCCTTACGATACTGTCGCAACCGAATTGATCGAGCCTAAGATTGACAATCGAGCCGACTTTTTTCAAATCACAACTCAAAAGATTTTCGTAGAAAGTATCGCGTGTAGATCTGCCGAGCGTCAAAAGCAAGAGACTGTCGCAACCGGAAACATTCGTTAGGGTGTGCCGATAAACATCGGGCTTGTTTAAAAAGTTACCGAAAAATTTAAAACTATCCAACCCGCACAAATTTTTTCGCAGCAACGTTGTATCTATGCGTCGCGGATTAATGTGAACAGTGAGAAACGTTGTACTGTCGCAACCATATCTGTTAGCACTGAAAACTTTAAAAGTGCCGTTATTTTGAATCCATTTTTTATTGATGTACAAGCTGTCACCGGAACACAATTGCGTATTCGCGTAAACCGTATCGCCGATAACCGGTGCAGTCGAAGTTTTTTTATAAACAAATGTATCACACGCATTCGGCTTGGCGTAATAAACGGTATCGAAAGTAGTCGGAACACTGTGACAAATAAAAGAATCTTTTTGCACTGTATCCACGCGCAAAAAATGATCGGTGTAGGTAACACTGTCGCAACCCCGCGAACTTCTGAAATTCAAGCGCGTACGCGTACCGACGAGCGATTTTATACACGTCGTATCGTTCAAATAAGTGGTATCCGGCAAAGGCAACGAAGAAAATAAATCATACCGACTGCCCGCACCAAAAACTTCTGTGTTGAGTATACACACTTGCTTCACGGTGAAAGTATTCCAATCAATTTCAAAAACACGCGAGCGCGGTTCCGATGTCAAAGCAAAAGTGCGCGTGCCTTTGCAATCGGCAAAACCGACCAATCCGAAAATAGGTAAATCCGCTTTAGGGAAAGTTAAAACGACCGTGCTGTACAAAGGATTACTAATATTGACGCGCAATAAATTTTCAAAAGCGACCATATAAAGTTCGCCTTTATAAAAAGTTAAATCGCCGGTAGCACCCGTAAAATATCTGCCGACTGCACCGATGCGCCCCAAATTTTTTTCAACCCGCGTTTTTAAATTAAAACTTATAAGTTCACCGGAAGTACTTGCGGCATAAATTGTACCGTCAACGCCGGTTGTCATCGCATTAAGCGCGTCGGCTGATGTTCTGAAATTGTAATAAGGATTGGCATATCCGGTAATTGTATCCATTTCGTACAAACTATTTTTAGTAATAGCGTAAAAATTTCCGTTCGGGTGAAAAGTAACATCACCATATTTCAACCCAGAAGGATTATGTCCTCTATCTTCAACGCTGCAATTAGAAAGGTCAATTTTTTGAAGCGTACCGCTACTATTTACCACAAAAAAATCTTGAGCTTGCAATGCGTTTTTGCAAGCTAAGCATAAAAATAAAATTAAGAAGTGAAAAAATATCGGTAAACGACGCG
>JAYTIA010000602.1:0-3358 GCA_043732145.1 Saprospiraceae bacterium | reverse complement strand
TTCACCGGAAAACGGCAGTATCACTTTTTCATCAAAAGCTGATTTGATACATCTTTGGATACCGACAATTATGCTCGAAATAAAAAGAGATTGGTCTTGGGATGGTTTAGATTATAAAAGTTTTACTGTAAAAAGAGATGGAGTAATCGTTGGTGAAATTGATACAGTGAATACACTCAGTATCACGGCGATAAAAGATGCTGACAGAACGCATACGCGCATCGTTTTTTTCGACGCAGTTGACCCGAAAGATTATGTCGGTCCTTTTCCTAAGCCTCAACAACTGAATTATACCATTGAACCGAATTTTAAAACCGCACCCGTTCAACAAGATGTGGTTAAAAACTTGCAAATGATTGTACCGGTCGCAGTACCGCCGGCACAAGTGCCTAAAGTTGTTTCTGCCGGACTCGCACTTAGTCCATTCACACATACCGACAATTATTCCGAAACCGGAAACAGAAATAAAGTTTTATGGATTGAATTTGAAGAACCGTTAAAAAATCCGGACGATGATTATTTCGCATTCGTAAAAGCCTATGCACCCGATCCGATTTTAATAACCGGTTACATACCGGTTCCTGATCCGAAAGAAAACATACCGTTTTTGCCGGCTGAACTTATTCGCGTCATCACAACCGGGCAATCGGATGATAAAGCCGGATTAAATGCGTGGCAAAGATTAATCCCGTGTAAAGATGTATCGCCGCGTCATTTTATTTTACCCTTACCGCCCGGCTTACACGCCGACTCAAGTGAACTTTTTGGATTTTTTGTGTACGAATTTTGTGTCGGTCATGCGCGCACTTGGTCAACCGCACAAGGACGTTTCGGGCGACCGATACGTTTAACAGGCGTTCAACATCCGGCACCGCTTTTAACTTGTACCGTCGAGCGCAACGAAACGGCGACAATTATGACTGCCCCGTATGCCGCACCCGTTTACAACGGTCAATCTCTTTTGCGCGGCGTACCGCAAACAGAAATTTGGGGTGTTATTTACGTACAAGTCATGCAAGCAGACGGTGTCGCATTCCGAAATATATTATTAAGCGAAAAGCGGATGATTCCACTTCAAGAAGATACGCAATTCGGTTTAGCATACATTAAGAGCAAACAAGTCCTCGATTTATATGGTGCTTGTGGTTGGTCACAAACTGAAATACTGCAATTGTTGGATAATATGGGCTTACCTCCGGAATCGCCATTAAGTATTTTAGCGATAGAATTATTTAAAAACCACGAACCTGTCGCACAACCTGTTGGTCAAGACTTGGGTAAAATGCGTATCTATCGGACTTCGAGGTTAGTGCCGGTGCCTGAGATTTGTTGTTGTTGAGATGTTTAATTTTTGCCGTGTGGCATCGCCTTTTTGTTTTGTGTTATCCTGTCGTGAAATCGGAGGATAGTTTGTGCAAGTTGGAGATAGAACGGCGGGTAAAACTCAATAATTTATTTGTATTTTTCCGGAAAAAGATTAATTTTGTAGAAAATTAAAATAACTAAAAATGGTTTTAGAACAATCAAACTCGGTTCAACGCACTTTAAATCCGGTGCAACTTATGCTCTTAAAGTTGTTCAACAGAGATATGCCCGAACATGAAATAAATGAAATCAGAGACGTGCTGCTCAATCATCTTGAAGCCAAACTGCATAAACAATTAGAAATTGATATAGCCGCTAAAGGCATTACACAACTTGATTTTGATAAACTCTTAAATAAAAGTCAACGTACACAACTATAAAAAATGCGCGTTGTTATTGATACAAACTGTTTAATTGCTTCTATTCCTCCTAAAAGTAAAGATTTTTGGCTCTATCTTGCATTTCGCGATCAAGCCTTCACTTGGGTTATCAGCAACGAAATTTTAAACGAGTATTACGAAATCTTATCAGCGTTTTATTCGCCTCAAACTGCCGAAATAGTCATTGAAGTTTTATTGGCAGCCCCAAACACTGAACTAACCGAAGCCTATTTTTCGTACAACTTTATAAGTGAAGACCCCGATGACAATAAATTTTCTAATCTTGCCATCTCAACTAACGCCCGGTATTTAGTGTCTAACGACAAACATTTCAATATTTTTAAAGAAATAGATTTTCCGCCTTTAAATGTCTTGAAATTAGACGAATTTAAAATGATTTTAGAAAAATAAAACAAAAGCGATACCCGATTCGGTTGTGAATGAGGCATGGCTTTTTTGTTTTGTGTTACGCGCTCGCAATCCGGCTTCCTTTATAAAAAATGCTAACGCTATGGTCTCCTAAAGCAAGTGATTTGCAAACCTATTACTCGCGTCAGGAGACGCGCTTAATAATGCGTGAAAAATCTAAAGATTTGCACGAGCGATTACGTTTTTTTAATTTCATTGAACGAACAGATGTAGCGCGAGCCGGTGAATTTCACGAGTGAGTAAAAATTAAACTTACAGTTTAATTTTTATTTCGTATATTTGCTACATAAAATTTGTAAACATGCTATGCAGATATATTTTGACAATACGGAATTGGAAAAAATTTACGAAGCAAAGGCATCAAGAAAATATCGATTGGATAATGCAATTATAAAAAAGTATGTCCGTGCGGTGGAAGCCTTAGTTGCAGCAGATACGATACGCGATATTTGGAACTATCCGGCTTTCAATTTTGAAAAACTGCAAGGTGCAGACAATCGGTTTTCAATGCGTTTGAATATTAAATACCGCCTCGAAATCAGAATTGAATTCTATGACGAGGCACGTTTGAACGGTGACGTTTTTATAGAAGAAGTATCAAATCATTACGATTAAGAAATAAAATATTAAATCATGGCTACGCATATAAGTCAACTTAAACCGAAATATATTCCGCATCCCGGCGAGTTTGTTTTAGATCAAATTGAGGCACGCGGTTGGTCGCAAAAAGACCTCGCGGATATTCTCAGCGTGTCCGTTCAAACAATTAATAAAATAGTGAAAGGCAAGTCCGGCATCACCGGTGATATGGCGGCAGCTTTAGGCGCGGCATTTGATCAATCACCCGAGTTTTGGTTGAACTTGGATGCACGTTATAATTCTTTCAAATTTGCCGATAGAATATCATCAGTACTCAAAAAAAGAAAAATGTATGAAGGACAAACGGCACAAAGCCGTTAATTTTCAAAACGACATTAAAACAAAAAGGCATCGAATTTTCGATGCCTTTTTGTTTTAATCCGGTAAAAAACCCTAACGCTCGTGAAAATCTTTTGATTTTTCACGCACTATCAGTTGCGTCTCCTGACCATAGCCGTCAAGCTAAGGACTATCAAACGCCTTAAAAAAGGTTTTAACCGTAAAATTACAAGGTATTTTGCCTTTATATTTTTTGACTTCTTTAA
>JAYTIA010000601.1:0-3361 GCA_043732145.1 Saprospiraceae bacterium | reverse complement strand
ACCCGAATAATCCGGCTGCTGATTTATGGAATCGTTACGGCGACGAAAGCAATAATCGTTCAACGGTTACAATTAATTATAAAGGTAAAACGCAAGCTTTTAACGTATCGCGCACCGGTTATTTAGAAAAGGATTTAGTGTCGCCACCACTTAAAAATATAAAATTTGATGCGGGATTATATTATCGTTTGAATGAAAATTTGGAATTGTCTTACACTTATCGTTACGGAATAATGGACGGTGTTTTTCAACGCGGTAATAAATATAGATTAGATGGTATGAATGTTCAAAATCATCGAATCGAATTGAAAGGCAGTGATTTTTTTATTCGCGCTTATACTTCTATTGAAAATACAGGCAATTCGTACGGTGCAAAATCTCTTGCCGATAATTTAGATTTAAATAATGGATCAAATGCGCAATGGGGTGCGCGTTTTCAATCAACTTTACAAAGTCTTGTCAATAATGATGTAGCATTAGCCGATGCGTTTGCTCAAGCACGCATTGCCGCCGACAAAGGTCGCGTTGAACCGGGAACTCCCGCTTTTGATGCGTTGAAAAAAACAATTATCGGAATAAATAATTGGGATATTGCAGTTAATTCGCCGGGTGCACCGGCAACGGGTGGCGCGCGGCTCCGACAATTATCCAATCTTTATCATTTAGATGCGCAATGGGATTTGAGTAAAAAAGTAAAGATTTTTGATTTATTGATTGGTCTTGACTATCGCATCTATTCAGTTACGCCGGACGGTAACAATTTCGTAGATTTTTCACGACCCGTTGCCGAACGTACAACACCTTTGGCAGACGGTTCTTTTGGAAATAATGAAATTTATAAAAAGTATAGTGCTTTCGCCCAACTTACAAAACGCTTTTTCAATAATAAATTAAAACTAAACGCTTCATTGCGTGTTGACCAAAACCCTGAATTTTCTCCGAAAGTTAATCCGCGAGTGGCTTTGGTATATTCGCCGATTGAAACGCAAAATTTTCGCATATCCGTTCAAAATGGTTGGCGGTTCCCTTCTTTATTTGAAGCATTGTCTTTTGTGAACAATGGCGGTGTGCGTCGTGTAGGTGGTTTGGCGCGTATCAATGAAGGTATCGGTTACAATGAAAATTCTTATACACTCACTTCTATCAGTGATTTTACATCGGCTGTTAACGCAGATGTGGCGATAGGCAAAACAAAAAATCAAGCTGCTTTAGACAATCGTTCAAAACTTGTCAATGCAAATTTACCGGCACTGCGTCCGGAAAATATAACTGCTTATGAAATTGGTTATAAAAGCGTAATTGCCAATAATAAAATTTCGATTGATTGGGACGCTTATTACAACGTTTATGATGGATTTTTAGGACAAGTAGATGTAGCAGTACCCAAGTCCGGAAAAGTTGGAACGGATGGATCGGTGACGGATATGTTGGTTCGCGCTAATCAAGATCGTTATCGTGTGTTTACAAATGCAAAAAACCAATACAACAGTTACGGTTCAGCACTGGGTGTTTCATACAATTTTTATAAAAAATTTAATATTGGTGCTAATGTCAATTACAACGATATTAAATCGAATGCAACAACAGATGTTTTTGTAAGTGCATTTAATACGCCGAAATGGGTCACCAATATAAATTTTGGGAATCGTGAGGTTGTAAAAAATGTAGGGTTTAACGTTGCCGCAAAATATCAAGATGAATTTTTATGGCAAAGTCCATTAGCAAACGGCACAGTTCCGGCTTTTACGACTTTCGATGCTCAAGTAAATATTCGTTTTCCTGAATTGAAAACAACTTTAAAAATTGGCGGCTCAAATATTTTTAATAAGCGTTACATTGAATACGCAGCCGGTCCAACATTGGGAGGATTATATTATGTAACCCTTACTTTTGATAATGCTTTAGTGAAATAATTTAAAAATAAAACCATTTCTTAAGATTGCCTTTTATCGGTTATTGTAATTAGTTTTGCGGAATTAAATTTATGAATAAATTCATCTTGAAGAAAATCGTAAATCCAAAATCGTAAATCATAAATCTAAATGATTTTTTCCGATAAGAAAATATTAAAAAGTATATCAGAAAAGCAAATTATTATAGAACCGTTCGACCTTTTGAGCTTAGGCACAAACTCCTACGACGTGCATCTCGGTGAATGGTTAGCACTTTACGACGATGCCGTTTTAGATGCGAAAAAACACAACACAATCACACATTTTCAAATACCGGAAGAAGGATATGTTTTACAACCAGGCAAATTGTATCTCGGAGTTACTTTAGAATATACAGAAACACATAACGCCGTTCCCTTTTTGGAAGGCAAATCAAGCACCGGTCGTCTCGGTATTGATATTCACGCAACTGCCGGAAAAGGAGATGTCGGTTTTTGCAATTATTGGACTTTAGAAATTAGCTGTGTATTGCCGGTGCGCATTTATGCCGGTATGCCGATTGGTCAACTCATTTATTTTAAAGTGGACGGCGCAGTGAATAATATGTATAATACAAAATCGAATGCTAAATACAATCAACGCACTGAAAAACCCGTTGAGAGTATGATGTGGAAGAATAAATTCTAAATATTTTTGGACTAAAGACAGTGGACGATGCGCAATAAACGATGGAAAAGAATTTTTTTGACGAAAGGAAACAAGTTTATTATCCGACATCAATTGCCCATGGTATTTAGTCCGAAATTCTATCGCTTAGTCTCCATCATACTAATATTTGTTTTCTGGTTTTGTTTACCCAAAAATCTTTTTAATACACCGACAAGTAAAGTGCTTGAAGATAAATCCGGCAATTTATTGGGCGCGCGCATCGCCAAAGACGGGCAGTGGCGATTTCCGAACATAGAAAAAGTGCCGGAAAAATACACACAATGCCTCATCAATTTTGAAGACAAACATTTTTATCGACACGCCGGCATTAATCCGTTCTCGCTTGTACGAGCAGTAGCTTCCAATCTGAAAAATAAAAAAGTCGTGAGCGGCGGTTCAACTATTACGATGCAGGTGATTCGAATGTCGCGACAAGGTAGTGCACGTAACATTTGGAATAAAATAATTGAAGCGATACAAGCCACGCGCTTAGAAATGACGCACAGTAAGCGCGAAATTTTAAAACTGTATGCTTCCAATGCACCTTATGGCGGTAATGTTGTAGGAATTGAAGCTGCCTCGTGGCGATATTTCGGAAAAAGCCCAAACCAATTATCGTGGGCAGAATCAGCCACTTTAGCGATTTTACCCAATGCACCGGCGATGATACATTTAGCAAAACATCGTGAAGCCTTACTGAATAAACGCAACCGCCTTTTAAAAAAACTCTTTTTAAAAAAAATTATAGATAAAACTACTTA
>JAYTIA010000600.1:0-3366 GCA_043732145.1 Saprospiraceae bacterium | reverse complement strand
TAATAATTTGATCAGTATACGTATATAAATCTTCATCAACCATACGACCTATTTCATTTATATGCTTGATACAAATTTGCTCAAAGCCAAATTTGATTGCCTCATCACTTAATGGATACGTTTGCACGAATTTATACATTTGTATTGAGTCTAAAAAATATTCTTTTAATGGTGAAGAAAAACTTATCTCAAAAGTTCGATTTTTAGGGCGAAAACTATTGTGTTTGACAAAAGACGGGCGGTGTTCATCTACTTCTGCCATAATACAAAATGATTTTTTGTAAAAATGAATAAGTTGAAAAGCGTTAATTTTATCCTCCTGTCTCAGTATTTTTAATTGCGATAATGTAAAATCTTGTTTCCCTTCTAAATCTTCAAGCAAGATTTTCTGATTTTGTAGATGTACAAAAAGTTTATTTAGAGTGGTCATCTTATTTTTATGTTTTACTTCAGGAATTTTATTTTCTTATTTAAAGATTTTATCTTCTAATGTTGATACGTCAAAGATAACAACAAGTTTTTCATTTTAAAAATAAAAATATACGATTTTTGATACGCTATAAAAATTATTTTCAGGGTTTAAATTCAACGGTTTAAATTTATAAAACACGCCATCACTCAATCCCTCTAAATAATTCTTTAACCTTTTGGAGCAGTAAGGTTTTATCAATTAAAGATTATGTGTCCAACTCAATTGTGTCGACAGCGTCGACACAAATTCAATATCATTTTAAGCCAAATAAAACTGTCGCATTTGATAGATACGGTTCGTTTTTTCAAAATACAATCAAAGGTTAAAACACTTCTTGCAACGACCCCGAAATTTTATTTACCTTTGTATAAAAATTCAACTAATAATGAAATTCGCCACAAAAGTAATTCATGCCGGCATCGAACCGGATCCGAGTACAGGTGCTATTATGACACCGATTTATCAAACTTCAACGTATGTGCAATCCGCACCGGGTGAACATAAAGGCTATGAATATGCACGTACACAAAATCCGACGCGCACGGTTTTAGAAAAAAATTTAGCGGCTTTAGAAAACGGCACCGATGCGATTTGTTTTGCATCCGGTTTGGCTGCAATGGATGCCGTCATAAAATTATTGAAATCCGGTGATGAAATTATTGGGTGCGACGATTTATATGGCGGTTCTTATCGTCAAATTGTGCGCGTGTATGAAAAATTCGGTATCAAGTCGCGCTTTATTGATATGTCGGATATGAAAAACGTTGCAAATGCCATTACGCCGCAAACAAAATTGTTGTGGATAGAAACGCCGACGAATCCGATGTTGAATGTGGTGGATATTGAAGCGTTGTGTAAAGTAGCACAAAAAAAAGGCGTGCTGACTTGCGTTGATAATACTTTCGCATCGCCGTATTTACAAAATCCTTTGGATTTAGGTGCGGATATGGTTTTACACTCTGCCACAAAATATATCGGTGGACATTCGGATGTGATTCACGGTTGTATCGTAGTGAAATCAAAAGACTTGGCGCAACAATTACATTTCCTTCAAAATGCTTCAGGTGCAATACCGGGTCCGCAAGATTGTTTTTTAATTTTGCGCGGTATAAAAACGTTGCACTTGCGCGTGAAAGCAGCTTGCGAAAATGCTGCAATCATCGCCGAATTTTTAAACAGTCATCCGAAAGTAGATAAAGTTTTTTATCCCGGACTAAGACATCATCCGACACACGACATTGCAAAAAAACAAATGCGGATGTTTGGCGGTATGGTCAGTTTTGATTTGAAAGGCGGTAACTTCAATGACGCAAAAAAAATACTTTCAGGAACACATCTTTTTTCTCTCGCCGAATCACTCGGTGGTGTCGAATCGCTTATTGGTCATCCGGCATCTATGACGCACGCTTCGATTCCAAAAGAACAACGTTTGAAAGTAGGTTTAACCGATTCGCTTATTCGCTTATCGGTCGGTGTTGAAGATGTTGATGATTTAATCGCCGATTTAGCGCAAGCACTCGACCTAATTCATACCGGACTTACCGGTTTTGGAATTGCTGATGATAGAAAAATAAATCCGGCATTAGTAAATCAGTAAGCCCAAAGTCAGTAAGTCCATGAATAGAATATTAGCAAAAAAAAATGGAAATAAAAATGACATACTTTTTATAATTCTCGGAGCCATTCACGGGAATGAACCGGTTGGCATAAAAGTAATTGAAAGATTATTTTCCGCACTTAAAACTGTTTCTGTAACCGGCACTGTCGTTGGTATCATCGGCAATAAAAAAGCCTATTTAAAAGGTGTGCGTTATATCGAACACGATTTGAATAGGCTTTTTCTTAAAAATATCATCGAAGAAAGTTACGCAAAAAAAAATCCCACAAATGAATATAAAGAACTCATCGAACTCATAGATTGTATTAGAAATGAAATAAAACAAACGACACCTAAAAGAATATTTTTGATTGATGTGCACAGTACATCAGCGGATTCGCCGCTTTTTTCCATCGTTAATGATGATGAAACTACTTGGGAAATAGCAGCTGCAATGCAAACACCGGTTGTTACAGGTCTAAGCGGGAAATTTCCGGTTGGTTCTACTGTGGAATATTTTACACAAGAAAATTTCGATGTGCCTATTACTGCGGTGAGTGTAGAAGCCGGACAACACAAAGACTCAAAAACTATACAACACGCTTTTAATTATTTAGTCAAAATGTTTGAATACATAGGCTTGATAGAAAAATCGGCTATAGATATTTCCGACGCAGCTTCTAGTATAAAAAATCTTCCCACACTTGTTAAATTTATATATCGTCATGCTATTTCGCCCGACGATGCTTTCGCGATGGATAAAGGTTACGAAAGTTTTCAAGCTGTAAAAAAAGGAGAAATATTAGGATCCGATAAAACCGGACCGGTTATTTCGCCGCAAGACGGATATATACTTATGCCTTTGTACCAAAAACAAGGAAATGATGGTTTTTTTTTGGTTGGAAAATTTATGTAGATTAATGGTTTTATAAAAGTTATAGCATTCAATAACGTGCAAAAAAAGCCATATTCCAACTGGTAGTAATTGTGCGTTGTGTGATGTTTCGAAATCGAAAACGTGTTTTTAACGTAAAATTTTTTCCGGCAATGAGATAAGGTGTCACATCAACATCAACGGGAACTAAAGTTATTTGAGTACCGGTATTGGGCAATACTGCATCATTATAAAAAATAACTTGCTCCGGCAAAGTCGGACGATTCGGATCGGAAATACTTACTTCAACAGAAGAAACATCTTCGTAGCCGCCATCTTGATAAACTGCGCGTAAGTACATCGTATAAGGCGTAATTCGTCCGAGTTGACTGGCTGAAATATTATGAGTCGAGAAAAAAAGTG